>PBSP01000080.1 GCA_002726845.1 Methanobacteriota archaeon
AGACTTTGTCAAAACTGATGGATACTACATTTACCTTCTTCAGGACTCAACACTAACAATAACAGGAGTCCCAGAATTTGGGGAAATTGAATTTGTTAGCAACTCAACAATCGAGGGGTCCCCGATTTCGATGATGTTGCGAGGCGATCGCTTGGTCGTGCTTTCAAGCTACACTCCGTGGAGTACTACATCGGATGATGCGTTGTACGACTACCTTCGCTGGGATGGTGATTACAATCAGTGGCGCGTCAATTCGATGACAAAATTCACGACGTTTGATGTCTCGAATCGAAGCGATCCTGTCGTATTGCAAGAACTCTATCTCGAAGGTTACAATGTCGATGCAAGGGAGATTGACGGCCAAATTCGTGCAGTGACGTATTCATGGCTCAACATTCCTGGTCTGAAAAGTTGGCTTGAAATGCCCAGTGATTATTATGAACTAAAATGGGACGACCCAGAACGAAAAGTACAACGCGAACTTGTAGCCTATGAGACCATTTTGGGGAATTACGAGGTTCTCGACGAATTGCAACTCGAGGATCTAGTACCCAAAATCTACCAACATGTGAACGGTGATATCATCGAGCACGATGTTCGCTCAGAGTCCTGTGAGAATTTTCACAAACCGATGGACGGCTTCAGTCGTGGTTTTACAAACATTCTCTCACTCGACCTCTATGCATCGACATTCAGTTACGAATCCGACCATCTTCTCAGCAACCATCCACTCGTCTATGCTTCAAAGGACGTTCTTGTTCTGACCGAAAACGCTTGGGATTGGTGGTGGTTTTGGGGACAAGACAGCATCGATGAAATGACGAACATACACACCTTCGACATTTCCGTTCCAGGCGCAACAACGTACACGGGCTCAGGACGCATTGATGGTCAAATTTTGAATCAATTCAGCCTTTCTGAGTATGAGGGTGTGCTTCGTGTAGCCACGACCACAGGGCAATGGAACCGATGGTGGATGGAAGACCCAGAGCCAATGTCCTCGTCCGTAATTACGCTGGTGCGTGGAGTGGACCCGCAAACAGATCAACAAATTTTACTTGAATATGGGCGCCTGGACGGAATCGCAGAGGGTGAACGGATATGGTCTGCTCGCTTTGTCGGCGATCGGGCGTACATTGTGACATTCGAACAAATTGATCCTTTGTGGACAATCGATTTGTCAAATCCAATGAGTCCAACAATTCTGGGCGAATTGGAAGTTCCTGGAGTCTCAACCTACATTCACCCTCTACACGATGAAATGTTGCTCACCATTGGGATGGGTCCTGCAGGAGAAGATGGATTGGGCCTTGACTGGTCCAGTACTCGACTCTCGACCTTCAACATCAGTGACTTGACTTCGCCATCCGTTGCAGACACGTTGATGCTCTCCCCCGTTGATGACCCTGAGAACAACCGATGGACATGGTCGTATTCTGAGGCGAAATATGAGCACAAGGCTTTCCAGTATTGGGCACCTAAGGAACTGCTTGCTGTTCCTTTGTCAACATACCAATGGATTGAACACTATGACGAAGATGGAGGCTATCACTGGCACTACGATTATGTTTCGAAAGCAATCCTTGTTCACGTTAATGAAACAACTGGAACCATGTCGATTTATGGTGAAGTTAACCATTCATCAATGATCAATCAAGATCACGGAAATTATTGGTGGGGTGGTAATGAAAACATACGTAGAACCATCTTCATGGGAGATTACATCTACGCTATCTCTGGAGCCGGGATAACAGCTCACAATCTAACCACGATGGAACTTTCAGACGTTGTGATGTTTGATATGGGAAGCACCGAATCCGAGTACTCTCGATAATCGTGATGTTGGGAAGCCAAACCTCAATTGCTGTAAAGCAAACCGTTGCTTGTGGGACATCGTATCGGCGTAATCGGTTGCGGCCGGTGGGGATCAAAGCACTTACAGGCCCTGAAAACCATCAAAAAAGATGCTGGGATTGAGCGAATTGTAGCATGCGATATCGATATGAATGCACTGAATGCAGTTACTGGCGTTGAATTGCATGATGACCCCGAAACATTGGTTGAACGTTTTAATCTCAATGCTGTCATCATAGCGACTCCTAACGATACGCACTACAAACTTGGCCTGCAATTCCTTACGCAGGGTGTTGATGTTTTTCTTGAGAAGCCACTTGCTACAACGTTCGAACATGGATCCTCACTCGTATCGAATTCTATTCAAGAAGGGCGGATTTTGAAGAGCGGTTTCCTCCTGCGTTTTCACTCATGCGTTCTTGACGCGCACTCGAGAATCCGGTCCGGAGAAATTGGTGCAATTCAATCCATCCGATATCGGAAAAAAACAATACGCGAGGGGAGTCCGACATCTCATGCCCTTGAGTCTCTTGCCATTCATGGAATTGATTTAGCAGAGTTTCTGCTCGATGGACAAACCCCATTGCGAATCTCAGAGGTGGTTGGGAACCGCACCAACACGGAATTAATACTGGAGTACCCAAACCAAGTGGAAGTTCATATCGATGTAGGATGGAATGCGATTGCTGATCAGTCTGAATTGAAAGTTCTAGGTGTTGACGGGTCAGTTGTCATTGACCTGAAAAACCACATCGAATATTGCATTGTACGAGATTCTTCCATCAAAGTGACGGTTGATAGCGCTCATGCGCCTCTTGAAGCGGTACTACTTGATTTTCTCAGTGGAAGCTCAGCCTCTATCGCGGCCTCGACAGGATCAATACTTCGAACAATAAAATGCGTCGAACAAGCAAGCTTGAAAATGGTAGAATTGGGATATTTAGACACAAGAGAGTTGAAGAGATAGGTCTCTTTGGATTGGTCATGAGCCCCGAACGGGTCATGGTTTGGCTCCTTGCAGGCGTTACTGTCGCGTCGATTGCAACTTGGTTTGTACAGGATTCTGCTTTTGATGCGGCGATTACATTCTCGATTCTTTCCTGCGTTGTTGCACTAATTTGGGGAGCAACTCGATACGAAAAAACAATGCAATTAAGCGGGATGAAAAACGGTGGAATCCTCAACATCCTTGCATTCATCGTCGTTACTGCTGGGCTAACCTATTGGTGCATTTATTTCTACGATTTCCCACTTGTTGGCTCCATTTTAGGAAGCATAGGGACAAACGCCTACATTTGGTGGACCTTTGCCATGCTTGAACCGGGCTCACCGTCGACATAAGTGTGCGAAGTGTCAAATGCCTCCGCCTGACCAAAATACCCATGGCAAAGCACGGAGAACATCCTGAACTTCCTTCCGAATTGGAACAACTGCTTGAAGCCGATGTCCATACAATCTTCTTGAAGGCTGACTGTCTTCCACGCGTTAAGCGTGGTTCGATTGGCCAATTGACGCTCACTGAACTTGAGGTTGATGTGTGGGACAACCTAAAGTTGGAATCATTACAGGAGGATTTGAAGACAATTGTTGAGGAAAATCAGCAAAGAAGTGATTGCTTTCTTGAAATTGATCGAAAAGGATGTCAAGTCCTCCAGCTAGGCGATTTGCGTATCACCTGTGCAAGCCCGCCGTTTTCTGATGCCCGTGAAATTACGGTTGTTCGGCCTGTGGCAAAACTTTCCCTTAGTGATTATCAACTCGATCCAAAAATTGTTGAACGTCTATCCAATCATCACCGCGGTGTTTTCATTTGTGGACGACCTGGTTCTGGAAAAACAACGCTTGCCCAGGCCATTGCTGAATACCTTGACGACGACATCGGAGCAATGGTAAAAACCATGGAAGCGCCAAGAGATTTGCAACTAGCAGACCGAATTACGCAATATGCACCGCTTGAAGGGGATCTTGAAAAAACAGCAGAAATCATTTTCCTCGTTCGCCCGGACTTCGTAATCTTTGACGAGGTCCGTCGGGCGCGTGATTTTGAGATTTTTGCGGACGTCCGTCTCGCCGGTGTCGGATTGCTCGGAGTCACGCATGCAAATTCTGCTCTTGAGGCCATTCAAAGATTGATTGGAAAGGTCGAATTAGGGCTTGTTTCTCAAGTCTTGGATACGGTTTTACACGTCGAGGCGGGGCAAATACAGCAAGTATTAGAATTGCGAATGACTGTTAAACCGCCTTCAGGAATGCAAGAAGAACTCGCAAGACCTGTCATCGAGGTCGTTGAGTTTCCAAGTGGCAACGTTACCCATGAAATGTTTGCATTTGGGTCTGAACTTGCAGTGGTTCCTGTTGCAGAAGGAGGTCGAAGAAAGCCTCTTCACCAACTTGCTCAAAAGCAGCTGATCCACACAATCCGTCAATGGGCAGGTGTTCACGTACGCGTTCAATTTACCAGCGATGATGCTGCAACCGTCTACGCTCCACCCAATATGATTTCAACGCTCGTTGGACGGGGGGGCGAAAATGTTCGGGCTTTACAAGATCAACTCGGAGGCCTGCGTCTCAGCATAGAATCCATCGAAGATGTGCCTGAATCTGACCATGTATCGGAACACCCGATATGGAGCGATGACCAAGAGAGAAGAGCATATCAAAGCCGAGCATACGAACAACATGGGCGTTCAAGAAAGACAAGGAAAGGTCGTCGTCGCTGAAAAGGAGAGTTCTTGAAGAGCGATTGCACCCGGGTTGTATGGCGCAACAAGACGATGGGGCCGGTCGTGCACCTGTTGTTATCGTTCGTCCGACGACGTCAGTGACAAGCGGAGTTGCTGTAACACAGAAACTGGTGGGCGCCGCAGTAGCTTTTGGCGATATTCTCCGTCGGACCTTCGGGCCAAATGGTCTTGACAAGATGATGTACAAGACAAATGGTGAAAACGCAATTACAAACGATGGTGCACGAATCGTCGCTGATTTGCTTGTGAAGCATCCCGCTGCAAAAGCCTTCGTCCAACTTGCTGAATCCCAAGAAAATGCATGCGGTGATGGTGTTACTGGGTGTCTTTTGTTTGCGAGCGAGTTGATGAAGGAGGCGGGACGTCTACTCGAGCGTGGTGTTCACCCATTGGCATTGGTCGAAGCATATCAGCAATCGATGGTGCACACGCTTGAAATTCTTCAAAGGCGAACGATTCGCGATGATGTCTTGAGTACATTGCCATACATTGCACAGACTGCGATGGTTGGAAAATCTGCTGAAGCAGGAGGATTCGAACTTGCAAATATGTTGGTTGATGCATTGACGACTGTTCAAAATAGCGGACGCCCCGTTCGTGCCGAACACGTCAGAATGACCAAACGAGGACGCGATTCATTGCAAGAAACACGTCTGATTCAAGGAATGATCGTTGAAAAGAAGTTCGATTCTGAACGCACACCAAAGATATCGAATCCCTCGACCGTCCTTGCTCTAACCTGTCCCTTGGTTATACAAAAATCAAAGCGTGATGCTGAAATTGAAATCGAGCGTCCCGACCAGATGTTGGCGTTCTTGGACGCTGAAGAAAACATCATCCAAGAGAAAGTTGATGTCCTGTTGGCTTCGGGGGCAAAAGTAGTTTTCACATCAAAAGAGGTTGATGATCGGATTCAGCACATCTGTAACGATAACGGAATTCTACTGGTTGGGATGATGGAAGACGATGGTATCGAGGATGTTGCTGCTGCTACTGGAGCGACATTAATCAACCATCTCGATGCAGTCGTAGAAGAAAATTTAGGTTCTTTGCAATCCGCACTTGTCGAGGTTTCAGAACACGAGGACGGGCGCCGTACTCGACTTGTCGTAGATGCTGGCACCAGTTCCGGCCTGGTCACTGTTGATGTTGGAGGAGGACAAGGTGCGACTGTTGAAGAATACATTCGAGCGATGTATGATGCCTTGCGTTCGATTGAATCCGTCATTGAAACACCCGCAACCCTTCTTGGCGGTGGTTCGTTCCATATTGCAGCAGCGCTACATCTTAGGGAAATCGCAGAATCAATTTCGGGGCGGCAGCGTCTGGCAGTTGAAGGTTTTGCTCGTGCTTTAGAAGCCATCCCAAGCACGCTTGCGCTTAATGCTGGAGAGGATCAAATTGACTCGTTGTTACAGTTACGGGCAGCACATCGAAATCAATCCGATTCTTTCGGCGTTGGTAAAGACGGGCAAATTAAAGAAATCAGCGACGTTTTGATACCAGCACACACCATTTCACACGCTTTACAGGCAGCGGTTGAGACAACGTGCGGCCTTCTTCGTGTGGATCAAGTCATTTCTTCACGCGGGGATTGAGGAAACGGTTCCATCACATGCTTGATAACAAGGACTTACTAGATGTCGATAACGGGTGCAACCATGGACTCGGGAAAACCTCGCGCGCTCCTAAGCGTTTGGGACAAGACTGGAATTGTTGATTTTGCTACTTCGCTTGTCGAACTTGGCTTCGAACTCGTTTCAACAGGGGGGACTGCAAAAGAACTCAAACAATCCGGTTTACCCGTATTGAGCGTCTCTGATGTCACTCAGCACCCTGAAATTTTTGACGGTCGCGTGAAAACACTTCACCCCGCCATTCACGGACCGTTGCTTGCAAGATTGCAAAAGGAAGAAGATCGAATCGGCATGAATGAACTTCAATACACACCAATTTCACTGGTTGCCTGCAACCTCTATCCGTTTGTTTCTGCAGCAACAACGGACCCTCCTCTTGACGAAGACGCATTGTTGGAAATGATCGACATCGGCGGACCAACGATGGTTCGAGCGTCTGCTAAAAATCATGCAAACGTCATCATCTGTTGCAATCCCAAAGATTACGATTCCATTGTCGAAGACTTGGTGAAGTCCAAAGGCGATCCATCGGGCGTACCACTAGGGAGGAGGCAGAACCTTGCACTTGTTGCATATCAGCACACGGCATCTTACGATGTTGCCATCGCCAACGCTTTACACAAGCGATGGAAGAACGTTCCAGAATCGTTTGACGATATCGACGAACAATCAAAACGTTTCCATGACACTCTCCTTGCCTCATCAATAAAGATGGAAACATTGCGTTACGGTGAAAATGCTCACCAAAGCGCTGCTTTGTTTGTTGATGATGAGGCTTTAGGGAATCACTCAACTCTGGTCACTGCTCAGGTGGAAGGCGGTAAAGCAATGTCGTACAACAACTACTCAGATGCAGATGCAACGCTACGGTTGTGTCGTTCCTTATCGACCGATGAATGGCCAGATTCGCCTCATGCATGTGTTATTGTCAAGCACAACAATCCCTGTGGTGTGGCACTCTCAGCAAATCAGGTTGAAGCGTTTCAAAACGCTCTTGAAAGCGACCCAGAGTCTGCGTTTGGCTCCATTATTTGCTTTAATGAAATTGTAACTCTCGATACTGCCGAGGCAATGGCTGAATTGTTCATTGAAGTTCTCATCGCCCCTGGTTACACCGACGAGGCAAAAAAATACATTATGAAAAAAAGCAACAGGAGATTGCTCACCATCGAATCTCCAAACGATCGGCTCGCCCCCCTTGAACGCAAACGCATTTTGAAGCAGATTGAAGGAGGATGGATTGCGCAAACGGAGGAACCACCTATCATTGACTGGAACTCTGCAAAAACCGTTACGAAGAAAGGCGTCTCTCAATCCGAAATGGATTCAATGAAATTTGCAATTCGTGTTTGTGAACAAGTCAAGTCAAATGCTATTGTCATGGTCCAGGGCTTGTCTACTGTAGGTATTGGTCCCGGTCAAACAAGTCGAGTTGAAGCGGTACGTATTGCTGCCCGACGTGCTGGTGAACGAGCCAAAGGTTCTGTGCTTGCAAGCGATGCTTTCTTCCCGTTTGCTGATGGGCTTGAGCAGGCTGCTGAAGCCGGAGCGGCGGCAATAGTTCAACCCGGTGGTTCAATACGGGACGAGGAAGTCATCGCTGCAGCTGACCGGCTTGGAATCTCGATGTTGTTCACAGGTCACAGGCTGTTTCGTCATTAAAGTTCACAGAGAAGAAATGGGTCTTCTTCATGTAGTATTGGCCTCTCGACGGCCCATGAGCGACCATGTGATTGCTGTGCTCCCTGGCGACGGTACAGGAAAGGAAGTTGCGATTGAAGCACAACGCATACTCGCTACAATTCAGGAGCATACAAACCATGGTTTTGAGCAAAGCGTAATTCCTTGCGGCGGCGAGCATTATCTTGCAACCGGTGAGGAGTGGGCGGAAGGTTCTTTCGAGTTTTGTCGTGATGATGCTGATGCCATTTTTATGGGGGCAATCGGATTCCCTGGAGCACATTTACCGAACGGCGACCTTGCAGGAGGTTCCGTTATACTGGGTATGCGTAGTGGTTTGGATTTGTACGCCAATGTACGACCAATACGACTCTACGAAGGTGTCCCTCACAAAATTCATGGGAAATTTACGAAAGTTTGGGACCCAGACATGGTGGATATGGTCATTCTGCGCGAGAACACAGAAGGCCTCTACCACTCGTTGCTTCACCGAAGCGCTCAACGCGCAAAAGGATTGGAAGGATATGAGCCACCTGCTATCGAATTTCCAGGGCTAAAAGGCGAGGTTGCGTACGACCCGAGACCAATCTCTTCACACGGTTCAGAACGTTTGATTCGTATGGGTTTTGAAATTTGTAAAACGCGAAATGGCGCCCCTGTTGATGCAGTATCACGCGTATCATGCATCGACAAGAGCAACGTGACGCGTGGCTGTCAATTGTTTCGACGATCATTTGATAATGTCGCAACTCAGTACCCCAACATCAATACTGATTATGGTTACATTGACGCTTTTACACAGTGGTTAACCCGAACGCCTGAATTTTACGATGTGGTCGTTACTTCCAACATGTTTGGTGATATTGCAACCGATCTCGCATCGGTTCTTCAAGGGGGAATGGGCATGGCTGCATCTGGAAACATCGGCGATAATCATGCATTTTTTGAGCCGGTTCATGGTTCTGCACCTAAACACGCCGGTCAAAACAAAGTCAATCCTATCGCAAGCATCAATTCCATTCAAATGATGTTGGATTGGTTGGCCCGTCGCAACAACGATGATAGCCTGCTTCATGTGTCAAAACTCCTCGATCAAAGCGTTGCTGAGCACCTAAAGGACGGTAAGTCCCTGACCTACGACTTGGGCGGTACCGCCTCTTGTACAGAAGTCGGCATCTCGATTGCTGGCCGTTTAACAACGCATCTCAAAGAACTTTAAACGGATTCATTCACTGAAAAATTAACACCGTTCGCAACCAGTGAAATCATCTTCACTGGCTCTTTATCAAAGCAAATTGAAGCCTCAGCAGTTAGGCTCATCGAAAGGACTGAAACGAACGAGCGTGTGGGCAATGCATGGAGGGATTACGGATTTTATCCCGAACAGGGAGCCCTTCTCATCCCATCCGAGTTGCTGTTTTCTTCTCAGGTTCCGGGACTGGATTGAACGCTCTTCTCAGCCACCAAGCAAATCAAGGGTGCAATCACAAAACCGTAGTATGTGTTACAAACAAAGAAAAGGCAGGAGGTATTGTTTTTGCTGAAAATCACAGAGTACCCGTAATTCAAGAACTCTTGGATGCGGGTGTTGAACCCGAAAAACGGCGTTTGGACCATGAGTCAAGAATTATTGAAAGACTGGAAAAATACGATGTTGAATTAATTGTCCTCTCTGGATATATGCGGCTTTTGTCGAAGAATTTCGTCGACCGATTTTATCCACGAATTGTTAACATTCACCCCTCGTTGTTACCGGCGTTCCCTGGCGCAGATGCGCATGCTGAAGTACTCAAGACTGGAGTTAAGGTAAGCGGTTGCACCGTACATCTTGTTGATGATGGCATGGATACTGGAACTATACTCGCACAGCGTCGCGTTCCAGTTTTTGAAACGGATGAGCGTTCACAACTTGCACGACGCATCCAGGTTGAAGAGCATAGGCTCTACCCGTCTGTTATAGATTTGATTTGTTCAGGTCATCGATTTGATTAGGATGATTGAAATTTTCTAGGCGGTCTCCTAAGAAGGCCATTTGATTTCTTTTTACATCTGCGAAAAGATGTTTCAAACTCAACGCAGGGGAGGGTTTGTATCCTTTGGGAATCCGTGCAAGTGTATACTGTTCTTGGCCTTCCGCGTCGACGGGGATACCTGGTGATTGAGCAAGTATGGTGGTAATGGCGGGCCCATCCAATCGGTACATATCGCATGGAAACAATTGGATTTCTTCCGGGTTGTCTTCGATGAACTTCCAAATTATTTCTGCCAAAGTTTCTGCTTCCGGAGGGTCTAGCCAACATTGTTCATTGAACAATGATGCGCGATCTGCAGTCCCACAAGCAACAACGACCCTGCAATTCCTCGATTTCAATTCTCTTGCAAGTGTGTTTACGGTATCAAAAAGCAAGGCCTTATCTTGGCTCATTCGAGTGCCTTTTCCACCCGCAAGAATAAGACATAGCAGAGCCATGGTGTTCACACAAGCTGATCCAATGACGTCATCGCCTGTTCCAATTCGTCAAGTAAATCGCGAACACGATCGAGTAGTGCTTGTCGCTCACGACTTGAGCGGGCTTGCGGTAGCCATTCAAGCAAGCGACGGACGTCTCTCGCATCGCGTTCAACGGTCCATGACAAGACCTGCTCAAGAACTGGGTCCTCGGTGGGAAGGAAGCGTTCAGCCATGAAGTGCCGATTCATTCAAAGCCCATCAAGATAGTTGTAGGAGGAGGCGATTTCGGATTCGTTCGAACAACTCTCCTCCTTGCGAAGTGTTCCGAATTAAATCCTCATGTGATGCACAACGTTGTTGATCCAACGATAGAAGCAAAATCATCAATTGAGACCAGACATCGCTCTGAAGGGCAGCGGCCTGAATCCATTCATCATCAGGAATTTGACGTCCGCCGCGCACAAATTCCTCAGCGATTTCCAAGAAAACCTCTACCGAAACTCGTTCCTGAATAAGCTGGAGAAGTACAGTCCATGCGTTTTCACCAAGTTCATCATCGGACATATTCGCAAGAAGTAGGCCAACAAGTTTCAGATCTTCTCTTCCTCCCCGTTTCCACAGTTTTGGGATAAATTTTGCAATTTTGATGCGGTCTTTTTCACTGGTAAGCAGCCATGAAGCAATGCGGCGCATTTCAGGATCAGGAGTACCGATATGGAATGTGTAATGTCCGGATTGTGCGAGCCGGTCCGTCATCGATTTTGTTATCATTCCAGGCACGCCGTAGGTATATGCCTCACGGAGCATCGAGAGTCGTTTTCTACGTCGGAGTGGAAAAGAAGTAAAACCATCCAAGTAATCATCCAAAGACGTTTTTTTCATCACGTTTCACCGTGGTTTTTCTTTCGAACGTTATCAAAAAGTGTGGTTACAACTCGGACCGAATCTCGAAGATTGTTCAAGGTTTTTTCAACCATGTTTGGGTCTTCAAATCGTTCCTTGACCAAATCTCTTAATTCACTTTCAACGAGGTTGTGTTCTTCATCGTCAATAGCAAAGATTTCCCGGAGGTGAGCCATGACTCTGAATTCGTCCTTCGACAACGATGCATTGATGATTGCAACCTCGAAAACAGTCTTGTAAACTTCATGTTGTTCTTCAGCAGAAAGAAGATCGCCTTCTTCTGTTGTGACGCCGTTAAGTATTGCTTGATAGATTTCTGCCGGCTGGTGAGGTTCCAGATTCAAACAAGACGATAAACGTATGATTAGACGCTTTTCTTCGCGCGTCAGCACACCATCAAGCAGCATGACCTCAATCGTGCTGCGAAACGCAGCGAGACGATGAACGGCTTTGGCGGACACGCTCCTTCGTAAGAAGAACTTCTTCTTGAACCCACGCGATGATTTTTTGAAAATGAGATGATTTAAACAATTCTTTTATCTCATTTCTATCGGAATCCTGCACTGTGTTCAAGTTCTCGAAGTTTTTTTACAATATCTTCTGTGAAGGTTGCTTTAATCTGAACATCATTGTAGCCACCAAAGACGTTTGACGTTTCCAATGTCAGTTGTTGAGATGCTGGTATCGCTGGGAAGGTACGATTAACACCATCCACTACTGCGATTGGGACTTCATGTTCAATCGCAAGTGAAGTAAGCCACAAATCATCATTTTTCGGACAACACTCAAGAAATTCTCTTCCGCGCTTTTTCGCAATCTTCAGAAAATTAGGGCCATATATTTCGCCCATTGAAGATGTGTAGAAATTGAGATTTGATGGATGTGTGGTAATCCCTGGAGCCCATTCAAGATACGGTAGTGCTTCGGTTCCTTCTTCATTGAGCCGAATGCGATGTGCACGATAGGCGTGAAGTTGATCGGGACTGTTCTCAATGGATTGTGAAAGTTTCTTCAACCACCATTTCGGGTAGATGTGATCGTCGTCTCCAGTCGCATGAGGCCGGTCAAAGTTTTCTACCAATTCAAGAAAGGGGTAATACTTCGTGTGTGGTCCAAAGTTCTCAACGAGTTTGATTTCGAGACCTCGACGAAGAAGGCGTTGCAAGCCCTTTGTCGGATGATCAAACAAAGATCGGTCGTCAACAAAAAGAACCGCTCTCGAAGGGCGAATGTGGCCTCTTGCAATAGCTTCCAATGAAAGGTGTGCGGTTTGAAACCGAACCCCATACGTTGTCATTGAGAGTGTTGGTCCATGTTCGGACAACATTGATTTTGATGAAATCCGATTGAAGAGATTTAATTTTATCATGCTCATGGTGATTTTTAGTTTGTAAGGGAGGTTACGGATGAATGCTGTAACCCCCATAACAACTCAACCTGTTGGTGTTTTTACGTCAAGAATTGATTATTTAATCACGTCGATGCATTCTACTTTGACAGAAAAACGGGAGGTAAGGGTGGGAAAAAGGGTTGAATCCATAAGGGTTGATAGTCAGCATTAACCTATGAAGAAAGTGATAATGCGTCAGTACTGGCGTCTTCAGCAGTCTCAGACCGTCATATCTATGGTGTTCTGGACGACCACATTGACGCTTCTAATTTGGCCGTATGTAAGGTGGCGTTTTGAGTCAACATGTGATTCAGGCCTATGTTTCTCGAATGAAATTCTGGGCCTGCCGTCAACTTACATTGGACTCATGTCGATAGGTCTTCTTGTTCTCTTGACTGTCTTGTTGATTGGGTATATTTACGATGTCGGCCTTGGTTTGTGGAAGGAACATCTCACAATCTCCACAGAACGAAACCCATTCGGCGTTTATCTGATATCGCCTCCGATGGGCCTTATTTTGGCACAGACCAACATGCTTCTGAAAAAAATCGCAGAGGATGATGAAGACGTTCAACGACATGTGGCGTTTGTTGAACGGTGGTTGGAATGGAATGCGGATGAAGAGATCTGGGCACGGGCTATGGATTCTTGGAAGAATTCAATGGGTGATGAAGACCCTTACTTGCCGTTTCTAAGTGAGAAAACTCGAGAAAATCTGGTCGAACGTTCGTCAACATTGCCCAAGGAATGAAACGTAATTTTTTCCACAGTTTCAAACAGAGCATTGAAAAGGTGTAGGCCTCAGGACCACCTGCTGAATCACATTCACTTGGACAGGATTTTATCCTTGTTCGCTGCACTGCGCCCCTGATGGGACGAATGCGCCGACTGTGAGGAGGCCGAAAGGAGGATTCAAATGTCTCGAAGAAACAATTCAGGAAACAAACAAGGAAAAGCGATGAAATATCTAATCAAGGCTGATATCAAAGTCAACGGAACCGTTCAGCGTAAGGACATCATTGGAGCGATAATGGGTCAAACCGAAGGTCTGCTCGGCGATGAACTTGAGCTACGTAAATTGCAGCGAACAGCGCGCGTAGGACACGTGGATGTTGAAATGGAAAGCAAGGGTGGCAAAGTACACGGAATGATACTCATTCCAAGCAGCATGGACAATGTTGAAACCGCAATTATCGGTTCAGCGTTGGAAACAATCGATCGCATTGGCCCATGTCAAGCGAAAATTACCGTTGTTGAAATTTCGGATGTGCGCGCTACAAAACGCACAGCTGTTGTAGACCGTGCAAAGGAATTGCTGCTTGCTTTGGTTAATTCAGGGGAAGCTGCAAGCAAGACCGTCGTCGAAGAGGTTCGATCTGTGTTAACGGTCGGAACTGCAACAAACTACCATGGATTAACGTGTGGTCCAAATGTGCAAAGTTCCGATTCGCTCATCATTGTTGAGGGAAGGAATGACGTCATCAACCTACTCAATTGCGGTGTGAAAAATGCAATCAGTGCAGACGGAGCAGGGGACATCAAACAGGAACTCATCGATCTTGCGAACGGAAAGCAGTCCGTCACACTCGCCATCGATGGCGATCGAGGTGGGGAAATGTTGTTCCGACAACTTCACGCCATTCTGAAAGTGGACTTTGTTGCTCAAGCACCGACCGGACAAGAATGGGAACTCCTTCCACAAAAGACCATCACCAAATCACTTTCGATGAAGGTCGACGCAGCAAAGTTTGCTAAAACGATGAAAGCACAAGACAAAGAGGATCAAGAAAAACATGGGGCAAGCAGCGACGAATGGGTTGAAGAAATGTCCGAGGTTTACGAATCAGAAGTTGCACCTGCTGAGATTCAGGAAATGTTTGATCACCAAGATAGTCTTGGGAAAAACAAAGCCATGTTTGTCCTTTCTGACGGATCGGTAAGTGAAGAAATGGGTGCAGGTTCAATTGCGAAAACTGCCGCTAATACTGAAGGGGTTCAGGCCCTCATTATCAACGGACCTGTCAGTGACCGAATTCAAGAAATTGCTTCTGAAGCATCCATTGCAACTGTTGTTGGCACCAAACCTGGAAAAGGATATGATGAGGAGAGCAATATGAAATCTTGGTTCTCTGAGACACACCGATGATGTCGCTACATTCATTTTATTTGTCCTCTGAGATGATAGCATGGAGAACGAATCCGAACCCGCTTCCGAAGTTGAAGAAGACGATTCGGATTTGCATGAAGTCCTCGATGCCCCTCCTACGGAACGGTCATTGATGGATGATCGCGCACTTCCGATTCGTGCAAAGCCGCTGTTTCACAACAACAACGAAGACGTGGAGGAATTTCCACTCTTCGAAACCAAAGACGGTTTAAAATCAACATCCATTGTCGTCGGAGAAGGTTTGTTTCGAATTGTCACTACTGCGATTCATGCAGACGGCCACCCTCGGATTGACGTAAAACTTGCAATGGATTCTGAACTGACTGGCTTTCAGCATGTTATCGAAAAACCAACAAGACTTGAGCTTGGCTTTTCACTTGGTCTTGCATCCTTCGGTGTTCTTCTTCTTGTATTCCAAGGAATGGCAGGATTTGGATTCCTTGGAGCGGCTATGTTGCTCATCGGACTGAAGTATTTACCAAACCAAATTGAACGACATAAGCTGATTTTTTCGTCGTGTGGAAATTCACACGAGATTGGAATTCGCGCACTTGGAAGTTTCCTGCCAACCTTCAGAGCGAGTATGGCTCTGGTTGGACCCGCAATGGCTGAGTACATTCAATTTGGAAGACTCGATACCACGTTGATCAACAACTTGCATGCTGAACTTCGTGCTCCCACCCTTCCAGAGCCGATTCCACAAACCAATCAACAATTGCTTTCTCCACCAGCATCGATTGCAACACCTCCAGTAGAGGTTGTACCATCAGTCGAAGATACACAACAAATTGTTGAGGATGAACCACTCGAATCCGAAAACAAACAAGACGACCAGGGTGTTGAACAAAACCTGCTTTCTCAGGCCGGCCCTCCAGTTACTGTTCCTGCAGCGGTTGAACCCGCTACTCCGCTACCACCACCAATCTCTCCTCCAACGGGACCTCCAGTGGCCACTCCACCTCCTGTTGCCATGGCCATTCCTCCTCCCCCTGCTATGGTACCGCCAAAACCTGCACCAATGCCTCCCCCCATCGCACCATTGCCGATGAAACCTCCTACTCTTGGACAACCGGTCCCACTCGATGCCCCTATGCCAGAAGCCCCACGAATCGCTGTACAAGCCACCCCAAGTGATGAACCACTAATCTCACAAGAGGAACAAGATGCGCTTTTGGATGAGTTGTCTTGATCAGTTGATTCCTCCAGCGGCTACTGGGTTCATGGATTGCACCAACCGTTCAGTATGTCGACGCAGTTCGGCCATATTCGAAATTTCAGGAAGTTGTATAACGTCCGCTTGAAGGGGCACTCGTACACCAGGCCCAGGAGTTCTTTCCAGCGCACTTCCCAATCGTTCAGCATCCTCAAAGAAATCTCCTGTCGATCCTGTGTAACGTGCCTCAAGCCTCATCCGAACCCATTGTTTGTATTTTGGTAGAACATCCACGAGCATGTTAATCGATTCAGCACGTTCAGTATCGTTGTCATCGTTTTGCGGCAACAAACGAAGAACAAGACGAAGAAGACGGTCAACCCGAAGATCACGAGGTTCAACACCAACAAGTGATGCAAGTTTCCGACGAGTTGGGTTAATGTCGCGTGTCGCAATGAGGGCATTCGCTTCATCACTCAATCCGAGAAGACGAAAGAGTGATTCATAAGAAGATAGAGTTGATTCTACAATCTGTGTAGTGACCGGTTTTGCCATCAACGGTGGTTTTACTTCCAGGACATTGTTATCGTCAAGATTCTTGGATTTGTCTGGAATCGATTCAGGTTTCCTTTGTGTGGCATCATTTACTTGTGAATGCGTTACTTTTGTTTCCCCATTCGCTCCTTCTTCCATCGCTTCTAGCATGGCCTCATGAGCTTCTTCCAAGGTTGTCTCAGGTTGAACTGGAAGCAAGACTTGGTTGGTTCGCGACTGTTCCTCGGGGAGAAGAATCGGTCGCTGTTCGGGCAGCCAAACTGTATATTTGTAACTTTTATCTTCAATTGGTCGAGCTGAGAGGTGGCGAATCATTGCAGGTATTTTCTGTTCGATTCGAGCTAATTCAAGCGGATTTCGTACATCGATCGATACATCATGTGCACGCTTGACATCACGACACCAATCAAGTGCCGCAAGTCTTCGTTGTATTGTGTTTATTCGAGATGTTGCATCCATTGCTCGAGAATAATGGTAAAAAAAGTCCAGGGATTCCTGCTCGTGGAGACGGAGAAGGTCGCCCATGTTCCATCCCCTTCCTTCCATTCGCAACAACTCCGTTTTTGTGCGTTCAAAAGCTTTGGATTTTGAGATTCTTTGGTTCATTTTATGCGTATTGTTCTCTAGAGATGCTAAAGCTTCTTCAAACGAATATAGGTCTTGAAAAGACTGATCTGGGTTTGCTTTTCCCTTTCGAACTGCTTGTTCCCATTCGCTTTGAAGCATGCGTCGATGCCGTGCATTACGAATTGTCTTTTTCTCAATCCAACGTTCGATTTCATCCAAAATTTGATCATCAAGTTCAATACTTCGAAGAAGATTTGTTCGGTGTTCAACTTCTCCCTCTCCGCCAAGAGAGGTATCAAGTTGGAGGAGATTCTCAAGTTGTTCATTTGCTCGATCATACAATTGTTGATGCTGTTTTAATTCTGTTAGAGCTTGGCTTGGATCTTCATCGATTTTATAGCGCCAAACATCCATTTCAAACCCAAGTTGCTCCCAACGTTCAATGATGGATGCGCACTGCAATTCCTTTTCAGTCCATTCCTGTTCAACCGATTCAATCTCATCCAAGAGGTCGTCCGTACGCTCAATTTTACCAATGGTTTGTTCAATCGAAGTGTCAGCTAAATCCCATGCTTTTGATAGTTCATTCCATCGCTCGTGGGCAGCGACGTGTCGATGGTATTGCTGTTCAACTTCAGGTAAAATCTGTTCCCATTCAAGCAATTCATCGGGAGTTATCTGTGTCCGCCCGTGATATGTGTATCCTTCTGAACCCCATCTGTGTATTAGGTAGTTCATTTCATTCAAC
>PBSP01000081.1 GCA_002726845.1 Methanobacteriota archaeon
GCAGAAGCAATGTTGAAACAATTTCCAAACGTTCGAGTTGTGTGCCATGACGAGGGAGTGGAGGGCGAATTTCGAATTCGAAATCTACGTGTACTTTCTTCAAGAAATAATGATTCAACAACCGAGACAACCTACAAAGAACACGGGTATGAGTTTCAAATCAACCCTGCCGAGGTTTATTTTTCAGGTCGCCTAAGCACACAGAGAAAAAGCACATTCGAAGCCGTAAAATCATTCAAACAAACAAAAAGCAGACCGCTTGTCGTGTGCGATCCATATGCAGGAGTTGGGCCCTCATTGGCCCTTTTGCATTCCAATGCAGAACTTGTATCTGCAAGCTACGTGAACGATATGAACCCATCAGCAAAACGCCTTCTTGCAGCAAACATGGAGAAATTCCATCAGATGAGAAAACAAGGAGGCGAGTACTTTGTCGATTGCATGGATGCAAGGGAACTCGTCACGGCTCGACCGCAGTACGCAGGTTGTGCTGACGTGTTATTGGTAAATCTTCCACATGATGGCATCGAACACCTACCTGAACTTCTACCGCTTCTTAAGGATGAAGAAACACTGGTGTGCGGGTGGACAATTGTGGATAGAGAAACCGATGTTTTGAGCAACCTATACACGCAGGTTCAGGATTCAAAAAGGTCAATCCAAACATATGATATTCAGGAGATAAAAGGGTTCTCAACAACAAAAGCGATGTACCGATATGAATTGATATTATCGAGGCTAAACAATCGCTGATTTGATGAACAACCACTTTCTCCACGTATCATGCGCAACGTCATCCAATGTCAGTGCGGGGCCAGTATCGACATCGCTGGAGCGACGCCTCGAATTGATGGGATCAAGGTTTGGTGTCGCGTGTGCGGATCTGTAACGATTCACAAGCGTGGGGAGTGAGGCGCCCGCTCCGGGAATTGAACCCGGGTCGCAGGAATGACAATCCTGCATGATAACCTCTACACCAAGCGGGCCGTAAGCATCCTTCCGTAACGGAACCGCTATTTAAGCCGCGAGGTTTCGCGAGGTTAGGGACGGCCATGGCGACTAAGAAAACCTCCGCAGAAGCAGCCCGAGAACAAGCAGAGGAAGCCGCTCTGGGATCAATGCTTGACGGTGCATTTGGCGCCATGGAGGGTATTGAAGCAACCCCTCCTTCCGAAGGCCCGCAAGGCCCGCCAGCGGAATCGCCAACAGACACAATCACAGAACCATCGCCTGGGCCAACTGGGGGGCCACCAACGGGACCACCAACAGGACCGCCTGGAGGCCCACCAACGGGACCTCCAACAGGGCCGCCCGGAAGCCCACCAACGAAATCACCAACAGGACCGTCTGGAGGTCCACCAACGGGGCCACCAAGCGAGCCATCGACCGAAGAGATGGAAAAAACGACTGAAGAGAATGACGATTCTGAAGAAACAAAAGAGGCGCCCGAGACAACCACAGAAGAATCTTCCAGTACCGAAGATGAAGATCCGAAAGCAGCAGAAAAGGAAGAAAATGAAGTTGTTGAAGAGATGGAGGTAACTGCAGAAGAAGAAGCGGTGGAAGATGAAGACGCTGGAACATCGGAAACTTCAGCCGATTCAGATACAGACTCATCCAAGCAAACCGGAGATGCGGCAGAATCACCCACAGAATCGGAGCCGAGCGAATCGGAAGATTCAGACGAAGCGAATTTAGAACCATTATCGGACGAATCATCTGACGATGTTGAACGCGAGATGGAAATAGCCCGATTAACCGCAGAGATTGAACGTTTGCGTGGAAGTCTAGTGGGTGCTGCAGAAGTTATCGAAGAAATCGAAGAAGTGCCCATGCCCCCTGTTGTTCTCGATAATATCGTTGTGCCACCTCATCTCGTTGCGGATTTTGCTCGCATGGGGCGTCAACTGAGTCGAGAAGGCTTGGTGAAAGGAGCAATGGGGTCGATTTCAATGCTCCATCCTGATGAACCTGGATTAATGATCAGTACACGCCACTCAACAATGTTAGCAAGACTTGACGATCGAGGCATTATTGGAGGACGCCTGGGGGGCGATTCTCCGAGGGGTTCCATCACCGATTGGAAGGTCCATGAAGTCCTCCTTGCCTCGGTTGCTTTGGTAACTGGCGGACCTGCTGCCTGCATTCACATGCAAGGACCTTACACAACCGCCGCCAGTTGCGAAAAAGACCTGATACTGGTACAACCAATCGATGTACTCGGAAGAGAACAGATTGGCAAGGTTGTCATTGTTGACCCCGATGATGATGCACAAGAAGAATTTCTTCGTCAAGTCGCCGAAGCCCTGCAACAAGGCGGAATGCGGTGCGTTGTTGTACGTGGTCATGGCGCTTATGCAGTGGGGGCTAATCTCGATCAAGCAATGGCAAACGCAGCCATGCTTGAACATTCTATGCACATTCTACTGCTCGCACGTCAAGCGAATTTGAAACTTTAATCGCTTCGAGCCTGTCGACACACTTCGACGAAGTTTTCGAACATCTCCTTTCCGTATTCAGAGTCGTTCACTTCGGGGTGAAATTGCAAACCAAATCGATTACCAGCATTGTTTTCCATGCCTTGGACTTCACAGGATGGACTACTCGCAGTAACAAAGAAACCATCCGGGACGACGTGAACCTCATCGTTGTGGGATTCCCAAACGGTTTGTGTTTCCGAGGTTCCGGCAAAGATTTTGCCACCCCCATCATGGAGTTGAATTTCCATCGCACCGAATTCAGGGATCGGCGATTCTCTTGCATCGCCACCATAGAAGCGTGCCATAAACTGATGACCTGCGCAGATGCCCAGAATGGGGATGTCAAGTTTCAAGAATTCCCCACAATTTCCAAGCTCTCCAGACAAACCAATACGAGCGGCTCCACCTGACAGGATAAGACCGTCAAGGTCTCGAAGTTGTTCAACGGGCGTATCGTTTGGAATGATTTGTGTATCCACTTTAAGATACCTCAGCATTCTCCATTCTCGATGTGTCCACTGTCCACCGTTATCAACAACATCGATGACAAGAGGTGCATCATCGCCCATGTTCATACGAGTTTCGAGAACATCCTTGAATATGCCGAATTTGACGCGTTCATATACTCTGGATATTGAGAGAATGCGAGGAAGAACAATGTCGGATAAGAAATTCACAGTTCACGTAGCCCGAGAATCGGGTCATGAGCAAGAACTCATGACTCGAAAAGACATCGTTGATACGTTGTCAGCAAACGAAAACACATGGGTGTTTGTCGACTCACAAATGGTCAGTGTCGAAGAACTCGAAAACATCGAGTTAAGCGATGCAACAGAGATTCGAATCAACCCTGGAATGGTTGGAGGTGCAGAAACCTTCACAGTTCTTGTGGCAAGCAGAGAAGGTGACGAATCCATCCTCATGACCAAGCAAGAGCTCAGTGATAAACTCACGAGCAACAATGCAAATTGGCTTTTCATTGACGGTCAAATGGTTGATGCAGCAACCATTGAGAACACCGAACTCAGCCAAGACAACGTCTTGAGATTGGTTCCATCCATCGTTGGTGGATCTGAGACTTTCACGGTCCAGATTACAGACGCTTCAGGACACTCAGTCTGCGAGATGACCAAGGAAGAAATCGCAACGAGCGCAAAGGAAGCCAACAATTGGGTTTTCGTTGATGGGAAGATGGTCGCTGCAAGCGCTATCGCAGAAACGGACCTTGCACAAGCGGCTGAAATTCGCATGACGCGACCACTTGTTGGTGGCCAATAAGCCGGGTAAACCAACGGACAGGTTCAAAACCAATGGGTAGGTCGGACAGTTTATGTCGGAACTTGTAGATTACAAGTGCGCAATCTGCGGCACCCACGAAAGCTTTGACAGAGAGCGAAACGGAATCCATTGCAGCCACTGTGGTTCAAAGATATTCATGAAACTCCGCCGAAGCAGTGGAGATCAGAAGAAGAAGACGCTCAAGGCAGAGTAAGTCCAAGCAAATGGTCAAAGACCCTTGTCCTTGAATAAGGCCTATGGCGAGCTGGCTAGAGAAGTACCCTCCTCGTCGTTTCTCAGAGTTGGCGCTCGATGAATCAACGCTTGAGACGATCGAAAGGGTTTCGCTTCAAGCCAACCCTCCTCACCTCCTCATTTCTGGACCGCCTGGCTCTGGTAAAACAGCAACGTGGAATCTCATCGTTCGCCAGGTGCTTGGTCCCGCTTGGCGTTCTACCACGCATGTCTTGCAAGCAAAAGATTTGGTAAAGTCAGCCGGTGCAATGGCCGCCTTCGAGTCCTTTCTTCGACCGGGCGGAAAGGATTCAAGCGATACGCTCGCCAGCCGCACTTCTCTCGATGCTTTCGACTCAACATTTTCACGTGTTTCTGAAGAGGATGTCGCTCCAGCAGGGCATGAGTCCGAACGTGGAAGCCAAAACAGTGTCCACATTTCGAGAATCATCGTCATCGAAGATGCAGATTATCTCGGCCACAAAAGGCAACCACTCCTGCGCCGGATGATGGAGGCCACAAGCCAAACCTCCCGTTTTATCTTCACTGCGCAAACACCTTCCAGAATGATTGACGCACTTCGTAGTCGAATGCAACACCTTCGTCTTACAGCAGTACCAAGAAAACGAATTGAAGCTCGATTGATGGAACTTTGCGAAGCAGAAGGCGTTCAAGCAGTACGCGGAATTCTTGGTGACATTGCGCACATTTCTGAAGGCAATTTGCGCAAGGCCATATTTACAACCGAGGTCCTTGCATTGCGTGATTTGCTCGGAGAGCGAGCAAATCTTCACCGCCTGCTCACGATGATTTCAACGAATGAGGTTCAACGGATGATTGAGGCAGCACTCAGGGGGCAGGTCGTCGATTGGCGATGGGAGAAGGAAGGCTACAAGAACGTCCGGAAGCTTAAGGGAGCGCTCGGCATCTACGATGATATAATCTCGCAACAGAGCCTCGAAGCTGAAGATGTTGTTGAGCAAGCGCATCAGGTTCTTACAGGGGGACGGCTTAACCTTCCAGAAGAACAACTGAACGCAGCGCTTGGAGCCATAGCGGATTGTGATGTACGGCTTCGCCGATCCTCTCAAGGGCGCATCCAAATTGAACAAATGCTGCATGCTTTCGCAGCAATACGACAACAGTAATCTCCATGATAGAGGGCGTTTTGGCAACGCTGGGCGTGTAGCACAGCTGGATAATGCGTCGGCCTCCTAAGCCGAAGATCGCGGGTTCGAATCCTGCCACGCCCGCTCAACACGTCCATTTGAGTGTGAGACCAGCGAAGAAGAGATATGTGGGCTGCGCATGGTTGTCATGAGTGCGATGGAACCCGAGGAAGAATCCATTGTTGCTCGAACACGGCGTACCATCAAATCCCTGCCTGATCCGTACGGACATGGATTTTCAAGAAGTGAGGACCCTTTGGAACGAACGCGTGAAGCATGGCAAAAAAGCGAGATGTTCAGGATGAAGAGCGGTCAAATTGCAACCAACACCTTCTTCCTCGCTTTCCGTAATGTGGTAGGCCTCGGGATTGCAACAACGGCTGTCCTGTTGGTAATCGATCCGACAATTTTTCCTTACAAAACACCACTGCTCATCCTCGCAATGTGGTTGATTCCCGTTTTGGCTGCGTTCGTGCCACCAATTGCTGGAAGTGAAGCAACATGGTCCGCAGTAGAGGCGAAAATCTCTCTACGCGAACAAGGCGGTTTCGGTGACGGAAAACGTCACACTCTAAGAGCACAGCCAGGAATGGATCGGGTACTTGAAGGACTTCGCGATGGGCGGCGCCAAAACTACATCAGCGCGTTCTTGGCAACAACGTCGCTGCTGGCGTTGTTCCTCTCAATGTTGATTACACCGGGTTCCCCTGCGTGGAATTTACTGCTGTTAATTTCGATGACGGCAGGGATTGGATTGAGCATTCACTCCATTCTCACCACGTACTATATCCGTCTTCAGGCAGACTCAATGCCTTTACTCATTCACTACGCTCCAACACACCACCCTACGCAATTGGGCTCTCCTCTCGGGCAGTTGCTTCAATCACACTTGGACCCTGATTCACAAATTGAGTGGGGCGAGTGGGAACAGCGTTTTCATGAACAGATTTTGCCAGGAACAGATCCCATTCAAGCAAGGGAACGACTGTTGTTCCTACTTCATCTGAATGCAAACGACATCATTACCGATACAGAAGTCTTTGAATCACTTCGGGATTTCATGTCTCCAGATGCCATAGAACGAATTCTGCTTTCAGAAGAATCATTCTTTAACTGGCGTACAATTCAACGCACCCTTGAACATGCCAGGGCATGGCAACCAGGCGCTTTTCGACTGTTTGAACGACTTCAGAACGACTTTCTTTCTGGTGCTTCGGAAATTCTCCTTTCTCCATGGAGGATGGACATTTCACTTGATTCAACATGCTACGATGGATCTGGAAGTCTCTTTATCGCTCTCAACAATCAGACGTTCGACGCAACCCACGTCCGTGTCGAAGTACAGGTACCAGGTGGAGAGCCTCAGTCCATTGATCATCGATTTGAATTGGCGCCATGCCCCCCTCCACTCAAAGCGATTGAACTCAGCAATTCATCGGAAGACGATGTGCTGAGTTGGCTGCCCCGATATCTTGAGCGTACTGTTGTCTTGTGGGTTAACGTTGCATGGGATCGAGGTTTCAAAGGTGATGCACAAGTACAAGTTACCCTTAGGGATGACGACAATTTAGTACTAGGTTCACGGATTGTAAGGACGAACGTACTCCCTCGGGAAAACCGGCAACGGATTGAACGAATTCGTCAATTGCTCCGTGTCCGACGTTTCTCTGAATTGGACCTCCCCGCCTTTTCTAGTAATTGAATAATAGGAACAGAAGCGCTTTGCTTATTGCGGGGTTTAACATCGGCTAGAACACTGGGGATTCGTATGGAAGCATGGGATGTTGTGGTTCTGGGCGATGGCCCTGCAGCGTTGTGCGCCGCCGCACAAGCATCTAAAGACGGAGCGAGTGTTCTGCTAATGAGCTCCTCAGGTCTTGGTGACGGAGGGATGGATGCGATGAATGGAATCGCCTGTCATATACAAGAAGAAAGCAACCGCGGGCATCGGGAAGACACCATCAAAACGGGCGTTTTCCTATGCGATCAAGACATCGTAGCGAGTCATACAACGAAGGCCTTGAGAATTGTAGACCTTCTTGAACGCCGAGGCGTGAATTTTCGACGCGACGCGAAAGGTATCGTCAAAGGTCACTATGCATCAGGACATTCCAAACCTCGTTTGTGCAACGCAGGGGACTCAACTGTTAGAGAAATACAACAGGTGTTGGAGGAACAGTGCATGAAACACGGGGTAACTCGACGTGGCGACCAGATTCCTCTCGAGTTAATGCATACGGAATTTTCAATCAACGGTTTGATTGCCTTAGACATGTTGAACGGGCGAGTCCTCTCCATTCAATGCAAAGCACTCATTGTTGCAGACGGCGGCTTTGAAGGCGCATTTACCAACGGCTCCGCATCTCTTGGGATGGATTTTGCACACCGTGCTGGCGCCCCATTACGAAACATGGAGTTTATTTCAGAAACCCCTCTTGGCGTTGTTGGGACAAACCTCGTTATTCCTCAATCTATTCTTTCCGATGGAGCGACCCTCCACACACCTTCAGGAACAGCCTTAGAAACCTCACCAACCACGCCGACATCAGAAATATGTTCTAAGATGCATGAAGCTGGAGTGACCGTTCTCGATGCACGAAATCTTGGAGAGCACGCCGATTGGTGGGCGATTTTATTTGACAACATCAAACAAAGAACAGGAATTGACTTGAACCGGCAAACCATTGAAGTCGCACCAATTCCAAACTACACGTTGGGAGGCCTCCCAGTTGATGAAAACGGTAGAGTCGTTCTCCAATCTTGGGCCCGCTGGTTCACAGGACTTTATGCTGCAGGTTCTGCCTCATCCAGTGGTTTTCATGGAGCAGATGTCCTCCAAGGCAATCGCCTCCTCGACGCAATTGCTGGTGGGGAAGCAGCAGGATCGCATGCTGCAGATTGGATTGTGAAACGCAAATTTACTGGCGCTGCAAAGCTCGAAGAAGCGTTCGGACTTGCCGAGGCAGAATTGAGTATGCTCGGCGAAGAAACGGAGGGTGCGGTTCAACGTCTCAATCCAGTTGTCACTCGCCTCAAGGAGATTCTGACTTCCTTGCAAACACCTGCAACCGTAGCCTCAGATTATGAACAAGCCCTTGAAGTGCTGGAACAACTATCCGTTCAGGGCGAACAATTGTATTGTGATCAGACGTCACTGATTGCAAATCAAAATCTCTTGGAAATTCTACGCACTCAATCCGCTATACGCATGGCTTCTGCTTATGTTCAATCTGCATCACAAAGAACCGAATCCCGAGGCCTACACCAGCGCTCAGATTTCCCCCAATCCGATGATGAACAACTTCATCATAACCTGATTTTCCATGATGGAACCTGTACAACATTGGCGCTGCGTAAAGGACCATCCGGAAACTGGATTTTATCCCCATCTTCTGCGGTTTGATTATTTGTCCCGTCCGACTGGGACGTACATGTCAGAAGGTACACTCTTCCAACGGATTTTGTCTGGAGAGGTCCCTTCTCATAAGATTGGGTCTGGTGAAGGATGGTATGCTTTTCTTGACATTTTTCCTCGGCGAGAAGGACACACACTCGTCATTCCAACAAAGCCCGTTCAACGGATTGCTGAATTGAACGTTCACGAGCGCTCTTGTTTGTTTGAAGGCGTGGTTATGGTGCAAAATCTCCTCTCAAGGCACTACGATACAACCGATTTCACAGTGGTTGTCCACGATGGACCACTCGCTGGTCAGGAAGTCCCCCATGTTCACGTTCACATTTTGCCAAGAACACCGGGTGATTCAGGGACGACTCTGGCAGCGATGTGGCCGAAAATCAATACCAATCACCCAAATCACGCAGCACTGACC
>PBSP01000082.1 GCA_002726845.1 Methanobacteriota archaeon
TCGCCTTCATGCTCTCCCTCAAACAAGGACGTTCGCCATACCACCATCAAGGTGTAGGACTTGCCCTGTCAGGTTGTCAGGAGCATCGGTGAGGAGCCAAAACATGGCTGATGCAGCCTCTTGCTTTTGGTTAATACGTTGTGTGGGAATCTTTTGTGAGGCCGCCTCGCGCATTGCATCGCTTGCCAAAATTTTCGATGCCATCTTGGTATCCGTCAATCCAGGGGCTACTGCATTGATTCGCAAACCTCGGCGTGCATATGTTGCCGCAGCAGACCGGACCATCGCTTCTATGCCACCTTTTGCTGCAGCTATCGCTTCATGATTGACGAGTCCGAGGGAACCTGCGACACTTGAAGTGAAGACCATGCGCCCTTGCCCTTGTCGAAGCATCGCCTTTCCGCCGATTGACAACGTCAGGAAGGCTGAGGTCAGGTTTGTTGTAATCACCTCTTCAAAGGCATCCTGATTGAGTGCGTGAGGTGGACGAATGACGATGGAGCCAACGCAGTGCAAAATACCGTGAATCTCACCTTTCTGCTTTGCTGCATCGATGCATTGTTTGATGTCATCTTCTTTCGTTGCGTCTCCAATCGTAGCGCTGTGTCCTTGTTGCTGGAGTCGATTTGCGTGTTCTTGGTCACGAACAAGAGCGTGGATTTGATGCCCTGCATTGGTTAATCGCTCAATAACTTCTGAAGCAATGTCGCTGTTTCCGCCGATAACTACGTGGTTCATGGGTTGGCATTGCTTGGTTTTGCTTTTGAATCGCAGTTTTCATCCACAAACAAACAGGCTTTGAAAACAAAGATGCTCCACTGAGAAACATGGACGGAGATACTTGGCTCCAAACGGTTCGCTCGGTCCACATCATTGGTGCGGGACTGCGAAGCGATCGCCCTGCACACAGAGCCTTTCATGATGCAGGTGATATGGGTTATCGAATGATACCCGTTCACCCAAGAGACGCAGGAAACACCATACTTGGACGTCCCGTTCGTTCGCATCCTTGGCAGAATGAGGAGCCAGAGTTGTTCGTCCTGTTCCTCTCTCCTGACCGTGTTTTCGCATCGTTGCGGGAGTGGTTGCTCGAAGGACGAAAAATACCGTTTGTTTGGCTTCAACCTGGAGCTGAGCGAGAAGATGTGCTCGAGTTTCTTGAAAACGCAGGAATTCGTTACAGCGTGGGGCGATGCTGGGTGGTTACGGTAACAGAAGGCGACCTTCGATGCAACCAGCCACTTGATGCAGTTCCATGGTTCTTGCAGACAGTAGCACAGGATGGAAGCGAATGCTCTCTGTGGCGTGCCTTTGAATCAGGCCTTGACCACACACGGGACGAACCTTTGGAGTGGGTGGGTGATTTGTACGATCTCGAAGATTCGGATGAAACCATTGCACGCTACGTTCGTTCGCTTCGGCAAGAAAACGAAACGTTGCTCGATGCAGCATATCGTCTTTCCAAGTAGCTAAAGCGTCTGTTCAAGCTCAAAAATACGGTCTCTCAATCGAGCTGCTTCTTCGAAATCCAATTGTTTTGCAGCCTCCTTCATTGCCGATTTCAGTTCGTTGAGTAAATCCATACGTTGCTCGCGAGTAAGCTTTGAATTCACATCATCTGGCTCGTCATAAGTAAATTGGATTTTTGATTTTTCAATTGGAGTTTTTCTTTCAGTTTCAGCCCACGCTCCAGCACCAAGATTGAATTTTGAGGCCCAATCTCCATCCTTTCTGCCACCCTTTTTTGCAACCAGACGACGTTTGCCATCCTTTGCAGTCGTGGTTCCAGCGATGAGCTCATCGGCTTCGGAACCCATCTGGGGAAGTGCTTTCTTGATGGTTTTCGGAACAATACCATTGGCTTGGTTGTGAGCATCTTGCCGTTTTCGCCGTTCAAGGGTTTGGCGTATGCTGGCTTCCATCGCAGGACTCATCCCATCGGCATAGAGGAGCACACGTCCATGCTCGTTTCGTGCAGCACGCCCTATTGTTTGCAGAAGGGAACGTTCGTTTCGTAGAAATCCTTGGCGATCGGCATCGAAAATGGCCACAAGACTCACTTCAGGTATGTCCAATCCTTCTCGCAGCAAATTGATTCCAACCACGACATCAATGTGACCAATTCGTAAGGCGTTGAGGATTTCCGTTCGCTCGATGGTATCAATCTCTGAGTGTAGGTGATGCGACCGCACACCCATTCGATTCAGATATTCTGCGACTTCTTCTGCGAATTTTATTGTTAAGACTGTGACAAGACAACGCTCACCTCGCTCGATGCGAAGATTGATCTCTGAGAGAAGGTCGGCGACTTGACCTTCTGTAGGCCGTACTTCGATGTTCGGATCAAGAAGACCCGTTGGTCGCAGTTCCATCTTTGCAATCCCTTGAATGGATTGGAGCAGTTCGTACATGGTTTCAGAGTCGGGGTGTTTCTTCTTTTTCTGGCCAGGTTTGGCGCCACCCGCAGAAGCGACATGTTCCAAGCCAAGTGGCACTTTCTGATCGGTTACCTCACAAAGGTGCCGCAGTTCACGTTCACCGGGTGTTGCAGATACGTACACCATTTGTGGTACGAGGTGTTGGAACTCGGGCATTTTTAGTGGGCGGTTGTCGGCAGCAGTTGGTAGTCTGAATCCGTGTTCGATGAGGCTGTCCTTACGTGATTTGTCTCCGAAGTACATCCCGCCTACTTGTGGAAGTGTAACGTGGGATTCGTCCATGATGACGAGGAATTTCTTCGGGTCTCCATGAAATTGCCGAGCGCACGCTGCGAAGAAGTCCAACAAGCAGTACGGGCGTTCACCCGGTTGTCGACCATCAAAATGCAACGAATAGTTCTCAATCGCTTGACAATGCCCAATTTCACGCAACATTTCCAAATCGTATTGTGTACGTTGTTCAAGCCTGTGCCTCTCAAGGAATTTGTTTTGCGTATCGAATTCCGTGAGCCGGAGTTGAAGTTCATTCTCAATGCTCTCCAATGCTTCTTCAAACCGTTCCTCACTGGTCATGAAGAATTCTTTCGGGTGAATCCATGCTTCATCCAAATCGTCCAAAATTTCCCAAGAAACAGGGTCACAGACCTGTACGTGTGTAACCCCATCGAGATCGAAACGAATGCGGAGAGGGTCGTCACGAGAAGGCATCCACACGTCGAGAACCTCTCCTCGCAGTCGACATTCGCCGCGGGAAAGGTCGGTTGTGGTTCGGGTGTATTGGAGTGCAACCAATTCGCGAACGAGATCTTGTGGATCGATCTCTTGCCCTATGTGAACGCGAGCATGATGTTCGAGAAACGTCTCTGGTGGGTTCAGACCGTATATGCAGGATACCGAGGAGACAATCACACAATCCGGTCGACTAACGAGGCTTGCAACAGCAGCAAACCGTTCTTGTTCGATTCGTTCGTTGATCGACATTTCTTTGTCGATGTACAAATCCCGTTTTGCAAGATATGCTTCAGGCTGGTAATAGTCGTAATGCGAAACAAAGTAATCAACTGCATTTTCTGGAAAATAGCTTGCAACTTCATGGTACAGTTGCCGCGCCAACGTTTTGTTGTGGCTGAGAATGAGCGTTGGGACATTCAATCGTTCAATCATGTTCGCCATAGCAAAGGTCTTGCCGCTTCCCGTAACTCCGAGCAGAATGCAGCGTTCTTGCCCATCTTCCAACTGTTTGACAAGCGTATCGATAGCGCCGGGTTGGTCTCCAGATGGTTCGAATTCACTGTGCAATTGAAATCGTTTTACCGAGGGGTGTAAATGTTCCAATGCAGCGCCTTCGAGGGCCTTTGAAAGATCGAACGGGTCTCGCTCACCAAGGTCAACGTTGTTGACCACTTGGTCTGCGATGTGCTCAAACGCACCATCGTCATCCCAAACCTCGGTCATGGTCGTGCTTCGCGCCAACCCTTCATGAAGATGCGTTTAGGGCAAATAGAGTCCGCCATTGGCATGAAGGACAGCCCCAGTAATGTAGGCCGCATCATCGCTGAGAAGGAAGGAAACGATGGACGCCATCTCATCGCTGGTGCCGATTCGTTTGAGCGGGACTTCCTCAATTCGTTGTTCACGTTTCTCTTTTGAATCGCCTGCAAGGATGTCTGTATCGACGTAACCTGGTGCAAGAACGTTCACCCGCTTTCCTTCAGGACCCACAGCAAGTGCGAGTGACCGAGCCCACGTACTCAGTGCAGCCTTAGAAGCGGCATAGTCCGCACCATGTGGCGAACCACGGGTGGCGAGTTGAGAGCCGATAACAACCATGCTGGCGTTTGGCGAGAGGTGGGGTTGAATCACCTTGAAAACGTTGACAGCACCTTCGAAGTTGGCTTTCATGGTGCGACGTAGGTCTGCCAATTCCATATCATCGGCAGATACTCGATCGTAGCGACCGTGATTAAGGACCAACGCATCGATTTTTCTGTTCATCCATGGATGAATGCCAAGGAGACCAACCTCGCCATCGTCCGTACAATCGACCTTGACTGCAAGTGCATCAGCGCCAGAGGTTCGAATCGCATCAACCACCATTTCTGCTGGTTTCGACGACGTGTTGTAGGTGAGAAGCACATCGTATCCGTCGTTGGCCAACCGACGACTGATGGCAGCACCGATTCCTCGGCCGCCTCCGGTAACCAGGACGACGGGTCGAGTGGTCATGCTTCTCCCAGTGGGGGGGTATTCATCAATTCATTGCAAGAATTGAGCCAGTTGAGGTGGCTGCCAACCCTCGGGTTTCAACACTTTTCCGTCTTCTCTTCGAATGACTTTCCCATCAACAAGTTTGGACATGTTGCTTCGATGAACTTCATTAAATGCGTCATCATAAATGTCTTGCATACCGTGATTTATGATGGTACCAGCAAGAATGTAGCCGATATCGGCCAATGCATCGAGAACTTCAACCAAATCCCCAGAACGGGCTGCTTCTGCATATTCCTGAACCTCTTCAGTGAGCAACTTTATTCTTAATTCAATCAATTCTTTTGGGCCGAGATCTGGAGTTTCAAGTTTGGGGATGTCAAATGCTTCGTTGAATTCAAGCAGCGATTGAACAATTGGGTTCATGTGTCGCAAGTATGAAACTCGGTTCATCAATCTTGCATTGCTGCTCGATGGGATTATGGGTTGACATTTTTTGTTCGATTAAAGTACAACGTTTTCCCAGTGAGCACGATTCCAAAGAGTATTGCAGACACTAAAGCGATCATCGAACCACTGCCTGTATCGAGTTCAAACGAGAGAAACAGGCCCAAGAAAACCGCACTGAGTCCAAAAAATTGCGTCCACAGCATACAGCCTCTGTAGCTCTTCCCAACCAGTTGAGCGGTCGCAGCAGGCGTAACCAACAATGCTGTGACAAGCAGCGTTCCAATCACTTGAACCATGGAGACGACCACTGCAGCAATCGTGACGCTGAACCATAGACCAATCCACCGGACGGGGAGTCCCTGAACACGAGCAGCAACAGCATCAATGGTCGTGGCGAGCAGGGAATCATGCAAAACAAACAGTGAACCGAGGCTGAAGATGCTTACCAGCAATATGAGGTCGAGGTCCTCGTAGTCGATGAGCAGAAGGTTGCCAAACAAATATCCCTCTATGTCGGATGTAATCCCTCCCCCCCAGATTCTAAGAACGACCAGTCCCAAAGCGAGCATACCCGTTAGGAAAATTGCGATGGATGCGTCTCCTGTAAGCAAATCACGCTCCTGCAATTCAAAAATTAAAATCGCGGATATGACGCTCAGAAGAAGTGCATACCACAGCGGTGCTGTCGCACCAAGGACGATTCCTATCGCAACCCCTCCGAAAGAAACGTGGGCAAGCCCATCGCCCATCAAGGCGAGGTTCCTCATCAAGAGGAACGATCCATAAAACCCAGCTACAATGGTTACAAGAATGGCAGCAATTAACGCTCGATGGAACATTTCGAGTTCAAACAAAGCAGGGAAGGTTCTGCCAGGAACAATCGGTGCAAAGAGTTCGAGAACGGGTCCAAAAATCGAAACAACGAACTCGCTGATGGCCATTATTCATCCCCCTTTTCTGATGGTGTGGATATCTGTACACTCGATGGTGCATGGACGTGGTCAATACCCCGCAATCCTGCAAGTTCGATGATGTCAGGAAGTTGTTCAGGATGGCCATCGTACTGAATTCCACCATCAAGGTAAATCACTCGATGAGCGGATTGACGAATTGCTGCCATGTCGTGTGAAACCAGAATGAGCGTTTTGTTTTGATCGTGACATAGGTCGTCCAGAAGCTTCAGGATACCGTTCCTTGCGCTTCGGTCTACGTTGACGAGAGGTTCGTCAAAGATTAGAACTTCTGCGTTGGACGCTAACGCTCTTCCTATCACTGCTCGTTGACGTTGTCCACCAGACAGGCGGCCGATGTCTTTGTTGGCAAGTTCACTCATCCCAGTGAGTTCCATCGCTTCTTCTACTCTGGCCCGTTTTTCCTCCTGACCGTTCCTTCGTAGTTCAATCTGCGAGACTGTGCCCATAGTGATGAGTTCTTTTACAGTCATACGCATCTTGGTTGGAATGTTTGCTGCGGTTTGTGAGACCCAACCAATACGTCCACGGAAGTTTGAAGGGTCTGTGTTTTGGCCAAAAACCTCGACCTTTCCGTTGTCAGCTCGCAGAACACCCAATATCGTCAGAAGAAGAGTGGTTTTCCCTCCCCCGTTTGGTCCGACAATACCTACGAATTCGCCTTTTTTAATTTCAAGGTCAATGCCTTCTAAAACCAGTTTACCAGATCTGCTGACAAACAAATCAGCGACTGAAATGACAGACTGATCTTGGTCTGTTTCTTTCAAGCCATCGCCTCGACTGCTCGGTTGGGCCTGTGTGGCAATTCCAGAGTTAGGTATTCCTCGCGCCGCGTCGCCCCGACATCAACTTAACCCCGATAAACAAGAAAACAACCGTAACAAACACGATTGGCAACGTATCCACGAGCATGCTCTCACATCGCAGGTTCAGGTTGTGCTTAACAGCCCAATCCTGATTTCAAGGCATCGAGATTCTTCTGCATCAATGAAAGATAGTTGTCGCTGGAATCTTTTGGTGGAAGTTCCATTGTGTAGAGAATTTCAACATCAACACCGTCTGGCATCGAATCGGATTTGGTCTGGTCGACTAGGCTGTCCACAGATTTTTCATTGGTGTATTCCTCGACAAAGAGAACGGTGATTTCGTCCTCAGCAATCTTGTCGACAACCTTCTTGATGTCCGAGGCCGCAGGTGTTCCTTCAGGGTCAAGTCCGTGAACGGTCACGAATTCGATGTCGTATCGGAAAGCCATGTACGAGTAAGCGTTGTGGTTTGCAGCAACCGAACGGTTGGTGCAAGTTCCGTTATCTCCCAATGCAGCTTCGAAGTCTTGGTCGAGTTTGTCTAGGCTAGCCTTGAAGGATGCAGCGTTGGCCTCGAATGTGCTTTGTAGGTCTGGGTATTTCTTAATGAGTTCAGCAAGGACAAGGTCAACCTGTGCTTTGTATGCAACAGGGTCGAGCCAGCTGTGTGGATCGTACTCAAGAGCTTCTTCGTCGCTGTGGTCATCATGGTCATCACCGTGGTCGTCATGGTCATCATGTGAATCGCCATGATCGTGGCCCTCATGTCCGTCTTCGCCTTTCAGGATGTACATCTTGATGTCACTTGGTACTGCGAATCCGTATTCGCCCTCTGCTTCAATGTGGATGGTTGCGAAGCCAATGTGGCCGTGGCCATCTCCATGATCGTCGTGGTCATCACCGTGGTCATCATGGTCGTCATCGTGATCGTCGTGGTCATCACCGTGGTCATCATGGTCATCACTGTGGTCATCATGGTCATGGTCATCATGGTCGTCTCCATGGTCGTCGTGGTCATCATCATGGTCATCGCCGTGGTCGTCATGGTCATCACCATGCTCATCACCGTGGTCATGGTGATGGTGATGCGCTCCGCCCATCTTTAGAGCAGCCATGTGGAACGACTCTTCTTCGTGGTCGCTTTCAAACTCGAGAACGTATTCGCCTTCCTCAAGTTCGTATACGTCGATTACAGTGTCAGTAGGGCAGCCGTCGATTTCAGTGAATGATTCCACTGCTTTAGCATGGTCGTGGTCTTCGTGACCACTGTGGTCGTCATGATCGTCGTGGTCATCATGGTCATGGTCATCATGGTCATCTCCATGGTCGTCATGGTCATGATCGTCGTGGTCA
>PBSP01000083.1 GCA_002726845.1 Methanobacteriota archaeon
CATGTTGACGCAACAAAGAACAACACATACACACAATCTGGTATTCTTTCGGGAGCAGGGTCAGTCCCCGGTTTTGATTTCAATTCCAACGCTCAAGGATGGACGTTTTCCAACTCGTACAGCGGTCGTGTCACCACCCCTGCATGCGGTTACAACGGTAGCTCAGGAGGATCAATTCGGTTGTATGCAGGGTCTACGTACGCAACATCCCCAGCAATGGATCTCTCAGGTCGTTCTGGGGTCCCATTCCATGCTTGGGTACATGAAGGACGATCGGGTTGTGGGGAAACTCCTGATTTCAACGAAGATCTCCAGTTCCAATACAAAACTGCAGCAGGCACGTGGACGCAATTTCATTCCTTTACCGGGGGCACCCCGTCGACCTCAAATTTTCAACTTGCAACGGTTCTTCCAGCAGCTGCCCTACACTCAAGTTCGCAGTTTCGAATCCATCAAACATCCGGTAGCGGTACCTGCTGCGATTATTGGTTTGTCGACGATGTAAAAGTGGTGATTCCACCGCTTTCTCTTTGGACAAGTCCAACTTTTGGATACAATGCTACGAACAGTTTCTTGCTCGCAGAAGGACCGTATGCACCAATGCACATCAATGCAGACATCCCAGCAGGAGCCACATTGCAGTGGACGCTTGTCGATGCTCTTACTGGCGACAACATCTCCGGTTTCGAGGGCATCGAAAGTACCGATGTGCATCTCGACGCATTGGACTGGGAGATGTACGGTTCTTTGCGTCTTCGTCTTATGTTTGAAGGATTGGACAGCAATTCGATGCCGTCCGTTGAGTCGATATCCGCCGGTGGTCTGTTGAAGGACACGTTTGCATCAAACCCTGCCGACAACGGCTGGGTGCTGAACAACAGTACCTTCATCGCTGGTTCGCTCTCATCGATTGCAAACGGTACCATCCACTCGCCTTGGTTCACGAGCAATTCTCCTTTGTCCGGCTATCAGGTAGCAGCCGTTGTTCAAGAGTACGACGCCTACGTTCGGCATCACCCGAGCCATGCATGGACGTCCGTATCTCTCCCGTACTCGGGCTCTCTTGATGCCAACGAACATGCCTTCCAACTGATGTTCATGCACAACTCAACTCAACCTGCGCTCCTCGATCAAGTTCAGATAACCATGTCAAGCGGCCAACGGGTTCATGCTCCTTCTTTGGACATGGACGGCGATGGGTTGTTGGAATGGGGCAATCCAGACAATCGCATTGGGTCATGGGGCTTCCAGGACCGTTTCTCAACCGGTCTGAGCGCCCATCGTTCATCGTTCGGATTTTCAGGTCTCGCAGAGGCTTCAGCGTGGATTCCTGCCTCAAATCTGGAACAATTCGGAGTATCTGTGTCGAGTGAAAACGGAAACATGACGGGCCTCTCTGTGCGTGTTTCAGGATCGACTGTTCTGTCCAAAACACTGGACAATGCAACGGTTTACCGGCTAGAGTTGAATGCTTCGGAACGTGCACTTTTGCAAACGAATTTAGCGACCCAAAGCGCCCTACTCAACAATTTAGGCCAAGGGTTCGCTCTCGTGGAATTGGAGGTTTACGGAAACGGTGTTGCAACCTTTTCCAATTTGGCTGTACCCTATTCGACATCGATTACAATCTCTGGAGACGAACAGTCTCCGCTTGTTATGGCTGCGAATTCTGCACAGAGAATTCCAGGAACTCCACCAACCGTTGCGTTCCCGTTCAGTGGTCAATCAAACGGCCGATTGGTCGTCAATGTGACCGACATGTCGTTCAGTGACGATGTTGCATCGGGGATGGTGACGATGGAAAACGCCTCAGATCCACTCACGCCATCTCAGCGATGGTTGTCCTTTACGACGCGATTCAGTGTCGATACTGCAAGGACGGTCTCATTGATTCGCTTGGACGTCCAAGGTCAAAACAATCATGCAACATGGTTGTTGCCAACGGGTGGTGGTCAACCCCTCGGTCAAGGCGACAGTTCTCTTGTTGAGTTGCACCCAACTGAAAGGTTTGCAATCTTAGAAACATCGTCCAACATGCGTGAGATTACGGTTAAATTCCGTGTTGAGCAAGGTTGGGATGACGAAGATTGGATGACTGCATCGATGCGGGTCATACTGGACAACGATGTCGTTTCACGACCCGGCCAATACATGTGGGGTGCATCGACCGGCAGCCAAGCGTTTGAGAACGATCTTGTCATTCAATCGGTTGTCGTAAGCAACGATCAAGGTGTTGTTGATCCCTCTACACTCTATCTCGCAGCAGGAATTGGTTTGAATTTCTCCATTGACGTCGGTTACGAGAATGTTGGTGGCATCGATGCGTTTGCGGACGGTGATGCTGAAGTCCAGCTGTGGCAAGGAAACACCATGGTTGCGAACACAACAAGCCTTGATGTTGACATGTGGAACGTGTCGGATGTTACACCCATCTCCTTTGGAGATTTGACTTGGACTGTGCGTGTTGTTCCGTTGAACGGTGGAGATATTGTAACGGGCTCAGAATATTCGCGAACGTTCAAAATCGACCCAACAGCACCCGCAGTTGTTGACACGACGGTAGAATGGTACGACCATCGCCTTGCCTCAACAAGCCAAACCGTTCAGTTCCAAATTCTCGATCCTGTCTTGCTCCCTTCCGATGTACACGTCATGCTGTGGCGGGAATGGATTGACGACGTGGATTTGAACGGTTGGCCCAGTCCCGAGGAATATCAACAACGGTCGTTGATCATACCAACGGATTTGACCCTGTCAACGGGAATCTACACACTCTTGTTCGATGATTCCATGGGTACACAGGGCCAGAAGGTTGCAGGCTATTTGGTTGGTATGGACCCCTCAGGCCAAGCATTGGAAGATGCTGGTAGTGGCGAGGATGGCGAGCACCTCTTCATGTATCAAATCGGCCCGGACGGTCCGCCGACGGTGTCCTCAAATGCCATGTCATGGACTGGAGGGGCCAAGCCATGGTTGCATCCCAGCCAACCTTACACACTGCGAGTCGATATGAGCGAACCCAACGGTGCATCCGATTTGACAACGGTCGAAATCCAACTCGCTTCCAACATTCTTACGTCTCCTCTTTCGTTTGTTTGGGATTTCAGAACCGACTCATGCACCTCAAACAGCGTTCATCTTATCGTTCATGATTGCAGCATGCTTGGTCTTGATGGAACAACGGCGAGTCCCTACGAGAAGCAAACACGTTTGGTGACCGAACTCGAGCTCGCATGGACCACGCCCGATTTGGGAGAAACCTTCCGCGAGCCAAGTGTGAAGATAATCGACCGTGCGGGGCAAGAGGTCATTCAGACCTTCCCTGCTTTGCGCTGGCGTTTCTCTCCAGCGCTGATGATCCCACAAGAAAGCGTTGCTTTGGTACTGACGCAGGGTACCGTACTCGATGACGGGGCGAGACTGCCGCCTGACTCGCCGTTTGAATTGACGGGTGGCCTGGTGTTTGAAGCCACAGAGGAAATCCCAGAATTCAATTGTACGGTTGATGTTATGTTCTCAGGGCAGACATACACAACCCAGACGTACAACGGGATATGGAATGTCGAACTTCAATCACCGTCTGCTTCGGGAACCATACCGTTGACGTGGTCTGTTGGCTGTTTGCCATCACAGGGTTTTGATGCAACCGAAAAGGAATCCTCGGTAAAGTGGATGGTCGTCGATGGTCTTGGACCTAATCCCAAAGAGGTTCAATCTCCGAGAAACGGTGCGATATTATCGGCTGAGGAGCATGAGGTCACCATCGTTCTTTCAGAAGAAGGTGGAATTGACTTTGAATCTCTGCGCCTCGCTTGGTGGGTCGAGGATTCAGTAACAGGTGAATTTGTTCGTGGAGGCGACAGCCCATTCTTGCTGCAGGGTACCGAAATCAGCGGCCTTAATCTGGTCGGTACCGGTACCATGGACTTGAGTGTCATCACCGACGAGATGCTCATCGATCGGTTCACTGTATACGCTCTGGTTCAAGGTCGCGATTTGGCTGGAAACTCCGTCCTCGGGGGTGAAGGACAGCCTGCAGGAAACCCTATTGAATCATGGATTATGGAATGGCGACAACCTCAATTTGAACTGGAAAGTCCAGCAATGGAATATTCAAGACTTAATTTGCGTTTGGGAGACTCAACAGCGGTGCAAATATTCGTAAAAAACGTCGGAACATTGGACGGGACAACCTCAGCGACCATCTCCATCGTTCGAGCCGATGGAACTTCTGAAGTCCTAAGGCAAACCGATATCGAGGTTGCGCAAAATAGTTTAGGAACGATTCTTGTTGATTGGGCCCCAGAACAAACGGGTCTTCAATGGATTGAAATCGAGTTGGAAAACGGGAAAAAGGGCATCGGTCCATCGGTCGATGTCCGTCAGAAGAGCGACCCTTCGTTCAGTGAAGCTGTCTTTGGTGATGTGAATCCAGTTCTAGGTTCCATAGGCGCCCTTCTCGGTCTTTCGATTGTTCTCGCTCTTTTGCTGATGGCACGAAATGCAACCGTCCGTCGTGGGGCACGATCCGAGTATGAATGGGATGAATACTCGGAATATCTGGACGAGGACGAAGAGGATTACATCGATGACGATGCTGATTTGAATCTTAACGAACCGATTGAGGAATCAAAACCTGTTGCTGCGACGGCTGCTGCGGTTCCCACTGTCTCTCAAGCCACGACATCGGATGGATGGATGCAAGGATCAGACGGCGTCTGGTGGTGGCAAAACCAGCAAGACGGTAGCTGGTGGTACAAGGATGCGAACGGTGAAATTCTTCAATACAAATGATGCATCATTTCTATGAAACACGAGCACGTGGGATGGTCATGTCCGAACAAGGTGCAAGCGTCATCGCTTTGCTCCAAATCAACCCAACGGTTGGTGATCTCGAAGGAAATGCTGCTCGCCTTGAACGGTTCATTCAAACCGCTTCAGCATCAGGTGCTGTTGCGTGTGTAAGTACCGAACTCGCAATTTGTGGCTACCCTCCGCGTGATTTGCTGATGCAATCGAGTTTTGTTGAATTTGCACAGAATGCTGCATTTGAACTCGATGTTCCGATTCCCTCGCTCATTGGGACTCCAACCCTGCCCGACAATGTTCGCTCCAAACCTGGGAATGGAGTGGTTCTCATCGGAAATGCGGCTCCAGCAAAAATTGTAGCGAGGAAACAGCTGTTACCGACCTACGATGTCTTTGATGAGGCCCGCTATTTTGAATCCGATGATCGACCGGGAATTGCTCGAACCTTGAACGGTCCGCTTGAACTCGGCGTTACCGTTTGCGAGGATGCTTGGCAGGTTGCAGGTGAAACGCCCTCGGAATACGATTCCGACCCTATTGAGCAATTGGCAGAATGGGGCCGTCAAGGTGTGCGTCTGGATGCAACCGTCAACTTGTCAGCATCTCCCTATCATTCAAACAAGTTCCACACGCGTTTGCACGTGGCTCGAACAGCATCAAACACTCTTGGGCATCCTTTCCTGCTCTGCAATCAAGTGGGTGGAAACGATGATCTTCTTTTTGATGGGCGCTCACTTGTCGCATGGCCATCAGGTGAGGTTGTTGTCGCTCCTTCATGGGCGGAAGGTATTCTCCTTGTCGATCTTGAAAATCCAATGGCCGCACGTTGGATTGCAATGGATGAATCCCAAGGTTCAATCCTTCATTTAGCACCCAAAGACGTGGGTCTTGGCGAGAACAATGTCATGGACGAACTTGCCGACGCAGTCGTCCTCGGATTACGGGATTATTGTCAAAAATCCGGAATAAAGCGCATCGTCCTTGGCCTGAGTGGAGGCATCGACTCTGCCGTTGCTGCTTGCGTTGCTGCGGAAGCTATGGGCGCTGAAAACGTACTTGGGATTTCAATGCCATCGCGATTCTCCTCGCAGCATTCCATCGACGATGCACTGCATACCGCCAACGCACTTGGTATGGAGTACGCCTCCATTCCAATCGACCAACATCACGACGGTCTTGAGCAGCAACTTTCCGAGATGCTCGAGCAAGGCGCTTCTGTTGCTCAAGAAAACATCCAATCGCGATTGCGTGGCATTCTTGTGATGGCTCATGCAAATGCTCAGGGGAGAATGGCGATAGCGACTGGAAACAAATCGGAATTGGCGCAGGGTTACTGCACGCTCTACGGTGACATGGCAGGAGGATACACACCTCTTGGCGACGTCTACAAGATGGAAGTGTACGCACTAGCAGAAGTGTTCAATCGTCGCGCTGAAGAACGCGGAGGCAAACCACCAATCAACAAATCGACCATGACCAAGCCACCTTCAGCAGAACTCGCTCCAGATCAACGCGACGATGACACACTCCCGCCATATCAGACGTTGGACGGGATTCTCAAACTTCACATTGAGGAAGGCTGGAGTGCCCATAAAATCGCCGAGAACGGGTACGATTTAGCCATCGTTGTCTCGGTCCTTCAACGCCTCGAGGCAAACGAGCACAAGCGTTGGCAGATGGCACCTGCTCCACGAGTTTCCTCGCGTGCCTTCGGTCAGGGTTGGCGCCATCCACTCGCTAGCAAACACGATTGGCGTCGATAGTCGATGGACATAAGATGTTGAAGACGGACGAATCAACATGACCGAGCAACATCTCAACATTGCAGGGTACAAATTTGTAGTCCTCGATGACCGAGATGCATTGCGCAAACCCCTCAAGCAAACCTGCGATGCGTTAGGATTGAAAGGAACAATTTTGCTCAGTCATGAAGGCATCAACATCTTTGTTTCGGGCCCAAAAAAGGCAATTGAAACGTTCCGTGACCATTTGTGCAAAGATTCAAGATTTGCAGACATTGAGTTCAAGGAATCGTTTTCCAGCCACCAACCGTTTAATCGAATGAATGTTCGGCTGAAACAGGAAATCATTTCGGTTGGACTTCCAAACTTCGACCGTGTGGATTCGCATCATGGGCGAATTCATCCGCATGAATTGCATGAAAAGTTGGACAACGAAGAAGACGTGGTGCTTTTGGACACGCGCAACACCTACGAAACCCGTTTGGGAACGTTCCAAGGCGCTATCGAGTTGGACATTGCGACCTTTCGTTCGTTCCCAGAAGCGATTGGAAAGCTCGATGAATCGCTGAAGGACAAGGAAATCGTCATGTTTTGTACCGGAGGCGTTCGTTGCGAAAAAGCAAGTGCGTTGATGAAAGATGCCGGTTTTCGTAACATCCGTCAACTTGAAGGCGGTATTCTTGGCTATTTTGAACAGGTAGGCGGTGACTATTGGAACGGTGAGTGCTTTGTTTTTGACAAACGTGTGGCACTGTTACCCGATCTCTCTGAGACGGGCACAACGATTTGTTTCGCATGTCGAGAGCCGCTCACGCCAGAGGAACAACTGCATCCTGCATACGTTCCAGGCGAATCCTGTTCCTATTGCATTGATCTCCGTCAATCCCAAACCATCCATTGATCGCGAATTGATGCGCGCAGGTATTGATGCAGTTCGTGACCGTGGAGGCGTTGCCGTTTGTGCCATCATTCCCGTCGACACCTCTCTGCCCTTGTGGACCAGACAACCCCTGCTGACCGTGGCAAACCTTGGTACTCGTTGTTATTTCATCGATTGAGAGTTGACCATTTCCGTCGAAATCGGTGCCGAGAAAAATATCGGCTCCTCCTTCAGGACAATAGACATCGGCTTCTCGGCCTTCTGTTTCAACCA
>PBSP01000084.1 GCA_002726845.1 Methanobacteriota archaeon
CTGGGTCTGCACCTTTGCAATGTTCATGGTTGCTCTTGTGGTCCTGCTCGCTTTTGTAAGTGCAATCCTGTCCCCTCCAAGAGTCGATCCTCCATCAGCAAGCGAACTTGTCGCAATTCCTGGAATCAATCCCGTAATCCCCTTGTGGTGGGGATTGATTGGTTTCATCGTTGCACTCGTCATTCATGAGTTTGGCCACGGTTTGCTGGCAAGAGGTCACGGTATGCGCATCCGATCGTTTGGTCTTTTGCAGTTGGGGCCGCTTCCACTCGGCGCGTTCGCAGAGCCTGAAGGGGAAGAATTGTTCCGGGCACCGAGACGGGAACGGCAGCGCATGTTTGCTGCTGGTCCTGCAACAAACCTGTTCGCGTCGTTCGTGCTGTTGTTGTTGTTAGGGGGTATTGCCGGTCAATTTGCCTCTGGAGATCAGTCCTTGCACGTCAAAGGCATCGTCAAGGATGAGGGAGCAGATCAGGCTGGTATGTTGCCATGGGACACCATTGAGACAATGGATGATGTCGATATTGTCGGACTCGACGGATTTTACGATACCATTGGAACCTACAAAGCGGGAGATTCGGTCCTTATCGGAGTACTGCATCAGGACGGAACCAGGGAAACGTTGAACGCTACACTTTCGGACAAATACGCATACTACGAAAATCTTGGCTACTCTGAGGAGCAATTGGAGATGCTTGAAATCTCTCCAGGCGACCCATTCCTCGGTGTTGAGGGTCTTGCATCGAACACAGCGGGAATCGACCGGATTGCTGGTCCGCTATCTCCAAATTACGATTATTCAATGATTCAACGTGTGCTCGTAGCGCCAATTCACGTTGTGACCATCATGATCATTCCGTTCGAGCTCCAAGGAGTGGCGATGCATCCAAACGAGGAGGCGATGTTGGAAGCAGATGACACCTTGCTCGGCAACCTTGTGGGGAAGGAAGGTTTGCTGCTGCTGGTCAATCTCATGTTTTGGCTTATGTGGGTCAATGTTTTGCTTGGATTTACCAATCTCATACCCATGGTTCCCTTTGACGGTGGTCACATGTTCAAGGACATGGTTCATGCAGGATTGTCAAGGATTCGTGCCATTGGGCGTAAGCTCAAACTTTGGAACTTTCATCCGCTATGGGTCGACCAAATATCCAGAAAAGCAAGCAATCTCTCATCGCTAGGATTGTTGTTTATCCTGCTCTTCATCCTGCTGATACCGTACTTCTGATCAACGAAGGACTGTTCGACGACGTTGAAGCTCATCGAGGATTGAAGTTTTTACTTCAGACACTTCACGAGGCATTGCATCGGTAGTACTGCGTTTCTGGATGTACTCGAGGGTCGGCGAATGTTGGTTTTGCTGACAAACGATGTTGATGAACTCGTTCAACGGCATCCCTTGATCCCAATCAATAAATGCGCGATTCTTTCGAGTCTTTGGCAGCGGAGGTATGCGTCGTGCAAGAACCCGCAATCGCCCCTCAAGCGTTGAGGTTTCGACCCTGAAGATGCGCCATGAATCGCCTCGAACCCCTTTCAGACGGTGCGCATAGAGTGGCATCAAACCGCAACGCTCACCTTCGTAGACGAGAGCATTGTATTGCTCAAGCGTTCGACCACTCAGGTAAATCTTCTTCGATTTCGTTGTCTTTACCTCGATAGGAAACGAGATGTCACCTCGTAACGCAAGGAGATCACCGCTCCCCTCAATACCCGAACCCGCAGCACGAACAACAAGGAATGGTCGTTGAATAACAAGTCGCATGCGTTGTTTTTCAACGGTTGAGCACGACCTGATAACCGCCTCTACACCTGCTGGAATGCCTGCGAGAACGTGTCGCAATTCCCGCTCATACTGGCTTGTCACAGGACTCGATTGATGTCAACCGCCTTTATTGACTTCGGTGATTTTACGACATACGACCGCCGTTCAAGACAGACGAACACAGACGGGAGATTATATGGCACCGCCTTGTCGTGGTCTTTGTGAAGAAAGTCTTCGTCCGAACTGAAGATTTTCAACTCGCGTATAGGGTAATGCAAATTCTTCGCACCCGAGACATCGATGTGGAGCAGATTTCACTTGAAAAACCGCTACCTGCAAAGGACTCCGTTTGGATTGGAACCTTCAACGAAGTCGCCGAAAGGTCAACCGAAGGCCGACCTATTGCAACCGAAATCAACTCAATCGATGTGTCCATAGAGGCAGCAATCCTCGCGCTCAAAGGCTCAACAAAGACGCATCGATTTACGTTGGGTATCGATACGGGCCCCCGGCCTGGACTTGCTTGGTTCACCGACGGCGTATTGATCGACACGAAACAGACCGAGTCGGTTGTAGAATGCATTTCTTTGATTCAATCCTTGATTGAACATCATGAATTTGAACATCTTTTGATCCGCATGGGCAGGGGTTCACCGTCGCATCGGAATCGCCTTGCGAATGCAATGCTTGCGCAGGGCTATGTCGTTGAATTGGTCGACGAGCGGAAAACATCCAAGGGATTGAACAGAAACGAACATGCGATTTCTGCCGTTCGGATTGCAACACTTTCCGGTGAACGCATACACGAAATGTTTCCATCCAATCCTACCGATGGCGAATTGCGAGAGCTGCAACGGAGGAGCCGAATCAAAAGCAGCGGGCGCATCACCATCTCATCAGAATTGGCTCGAAGAGTTGCTTTGGGTGAGATTACACTTGAGGAAGCGATTAGCAAGGTCATTTGAGACGAACGCGATAGCGCTCTCGGCCGTTTGCATAGAGGACGATACTGCCAGTTGATGAAACAGCGATACCAATGCCTTCCGTTAACTGGGAAACGGCTCGAGCGGCAAGGTGACGGCCGCCTTCTCCTGATTTTGGTGTCAAGCCAGCAGGCACCAGTATGTATCGACCAGCGTCACTGGCTATCCCATCTCTGTTGAACAAAATCGCTCCATCGAGCCATGCAAATTCTGCCAGCGTTTCGTGATTTTCTTTGTTCTTCACATCCCGCTTCGCAACGCTGTGCCCTTTGAATGGATTGAGAACCATGGCAGTAGAATGGCCACGCATTTTCTGAATGTTACCGATTGCAAACAAAGCACCAATGGCCGTACCTTCCCGGCCTCGGGTGCCGATTGCGCGAGCCAATTCGATCATTCGGATCAGGACTTCAAGATCGATTCCTTGCTCTTCAGCGAGAGCTGTGAGTCGTTCGGCTCCGAGCATCTTTGTATCGACCGTGATGACACCATCGATTGGCTCGGCGAGAACGATGAGCAATCGCCCTCCCTTTGCAATCCAACGTTCACCCATACCCTGCAAAACAAGGTCGTAAAGTTCGTTCAAAATGGACAAACCCTTGGAAGACAGACCTTCTACCAGTACTTGTGCATCGATTCCATGCTCCGCCAATGCGTCGCGGACACGCGTCAAACTCGTCATCACCCGCAGCGGAAGATTGGAGGGAAGGACTTCACCAACCGAGCGTACTTTTCGGCTGTCGTTGGAGACCATCAAGACCGCATCAAATGACGACGATGACGATTCAAGTGCGACGCTCACCATGTGAGGAAGGTCGCTCATGTTGAGACCTCAGTCGTTTGTTGTGTCAATACCAGGAAGCAAATCGTTGATTTCGCGGTAGACTGTTCGCATGTTGGAAATGAAATTCTTTTCTTTGACAACGATGGTGAACGTCTTAATGCCAGGATTGTCCTCACCATCGAGCAACCCTAGGAGCGTTTCAAGGGTAAGACGCGCCCCCTCCCGATGGGGATAAGCAAACACACCCATGCTCAGTGGTGGTGAGATAACCGTCTCAACATCTCCAAGTTCCCTAAGCGTAGAAAAGAGATTGTGGTATGTCGCTGGTAACAGTTCGCGTCGGTTTTCATCTTGGTTGGGTCGTCGGCAATCCGGACCAACAACATGGATGATGTGTTTGAAGCGATCTGCCAAGGCATAGGGTTCGGTGGTTACATTGTGTGTGACTGCGCATGGTGGAGCGTTGATTTTTCTCATTTCAAGGCAAATGTTTCGAGTGGCTTGTGTGAGTTCTTGACCGGCTTTTTGATGAATCATGTTGTCAAGCCCTTCTCGTCCCGAAAGTCGATTGTTTGCAGGGGTAATGAGGACGTCTCCTTCATGCTTCCAGACGTCTCCGCCGACAACGCGTAGTGTACCCCACTTGCAGGTCCGGGCCATGTACAACTCCGCCATCAATCTCTCACAGGGGGCTACCCTTCATATTCTTTCAGTGGTTTTCTGATGGGAACTGCAGGTTTGGTCACCAAATTCATGGGGATTTTATCAATACTGCTAAACTGGGATTTGATGTCGGCTGATTATGGCAGGACGAGCAGCAAGTTTGTTTCTCGTGTCGCTCATGCTCGGTTCTCTGTTTAGCGTTTTATTCGAACCGCCTCAATTGGAAGAAGAAGCCAGTGTTTTGGAGTCAGAAGAACGCCTTTTCGAAGGTTTCACAACCGGCGAAAACTGGCTGAATTTGAACAACCAGACCATCGCTGTTCCAAACGGTTTCAACACCGTTGATGTGTACGACTACAGCGATGTTGGCGTGCTCATCAACAACAAATCAGATGCGAGCAAAACAATTGGATGGGCATTTGTTGAGGCGAGAAACATTAGCCTCAATCGAGTGTTTGTGTTTGATTTGGACGGTACGCCAACCGGCGAAACCATCAATCGCGATCAATTCAATGAGTACTTTGCCCTACCGTTTTTAGAGATGTTAAACAACCGTAGCAACTTGTCCGAAATGAATTACTTGGTTACGAGTAAAGGAATGCCTCTGCGCGTCAACGGTGGGGCAGACAAAGCGTCCTTCGACCAAGAATTCGCTTTGCTTGGAGGATCCTACAACAGCAGTATCGGTGGCAATTACTGGTCGACACACACCTATGGGCCTTTATCAGGCGGTGATTTTGAGTCGTTTTCAAGACAGAAACACGGTTTTTACCTGGTGACAAGACTCACAGGATACACCGTTGAAACTGCACTCAATCTTATTCAAAAAGCAAACAACAGCTTAGGGCAGAGTGGGACCTATGTTTTGGATTTGGCAACGAACCGCAACGAATCTGGATACAAATTCTGGAACGACGATTTGTATGCTGCAAACGCAACGCTTTCTGAGTTGTACAATCAAAGCGTTCATTTTGACGAAGAAACGGGATTTGTCACCAACGTTAGCAATGTGATGGGTTACGCCTCTTGGGGGTCCAATGACGGAGATTGGGGGCGAAATTGGGGCAGAAATTCTGGATTTGAGACCGAGGATGCATCGTGGTCAAGCGGTATCCGATATTGGAATGCAACCGTGCCCACCCTTTCAGCGGGTGACGCATTCGCATGGAAGTACCAAACGGATGTCAAGAACGGTGGTAATGCTGCTGTGGAAGCATCCATTTCTGCGTCTTGTTCGGATGAGTCAAGCAACGGCACGCAAGGCATCTTCGCAGAGTATTTTGACAACGAAGGTGTGAGTTTCAATACCGGTTCGATGCCATCCCTCATCGATCGCATACCTGAGCACACCCGTATTGAGTCATCTCTTCAATACAATTCAATGAATTCCGCCTATCCAGGTTTAGACGATCGATTCAAGAACAACTGGGGAGCCAGATTTAGCGGCCTCATCGACATTCCTGAAACTGGAAATTGGACGTTCTATCTTACCACAGATGACGGTAGTGAATTGTGGTTGGATGGCACCAGTCTCATCACCAATTACGGTTCGCACGGAATGCGCGAACGCTCAGGCGTTCGCAATTTGTCCACCGGCTTGCACGATTTCAAAATTGAATTTTTCCAAGGTGGAGGACCGCACGGTCTGCATCTGAAATGGGAAGGACCAAATCAAAGCAAAGCAATGGTGCCAGCAACTGCGTTTGTTGTTTCTGATGGTAAACCTCCTTCACCCTCGACGCTGATTCATGCATGGAATTTTGACGAGGGTGTGGGGAACCAAACCAACGATTCGGTTGCAAACGGCTCGACGTTAAACCTCCGCAACATGGATGCTACAAACTGGCGAAGTTGTGCCGATGGAGGGTGCCTGTGGTACGATGGTGTCGACGATTATACCGAAGTGGATGTCGATGATTGGGTTGGGAATTTCACAGTCAGTCAATGGGTTTGGGCAAATTCAACCACACTTCCAAATTATGCATCCGTACTTGCTGTTTCCAACAACGCTGGCTCGAACACATCGTTCCAACATGCAATCTTTAGCGGAGAATGGAGGTTGCACAACAACCAAACCCACACTTTCGGTGATGTTGAGGCTCAACAATGGATGCATCTTGCTACCGTCTTTGACAACGGTGAAGCTCGTCAATACTTGGACGGCGTTCATGTTCGCACGACTTCATTTCCGTCTGGTTCGCTGAACAACATAGATCTGTACAAATTGGGCGTGAATCGAGCGGGTTCGACGTTTTTCGAAGGCATGATCGACAAGGTGATGGTTTGGGAAAGTGCCCTCTCGGACGATGAAATTACAATACTAAGCCGTGACATCTACCAAGACTGTCAAGCCTATTCCGGTTCAGGGGCATCAGGTGCTTCTCTTGAACAAGTTGTCACCATAGATGCGGAAAACAAGGGTCATGCTTGGATTGTTTCTCTTGAAGGTAAGCGCAATGGTGATGTTTACGGAAGTTACACCATGATCGTTGAAGCCATCGACGAACAAGGAAACATACTGTCGACAAACACATCGGAGGCAAAAACATTCGAGAACAATTGGGGAGCGGATGCGATGCGCTTCCGTCCGCACGAAAATGCTTCATCCCTACGTATTTTCATCCCACTGAACGTGGTTGCAACATCAACCAGTGGGTCGGTATATCTCGATGGTTTCAGTCTCAAAGCGATACGTCCTCACATGTCATGGCTGAACGGTTCCATCGCCGAGACCGCTGTATCAACAGGTGGCCGTTCGTTCAACCTTGACACCACTTATGGCCAATCTCTCGTTGCAGATTTGCTCGAAGATGGTGTCAGCGGCGTCAAAGGTTATGTCTACGAACCGTACTTAACTGCAGTCGGACAACCAAGCGTCCTTTTCTCGATGTATGCTCAAGGTTACAATTTTGCTGAGGCAAATGCTGCAGCAAACACCTACCTTTCGTGGATGGGCGTTGTGGTTGGTGATCCAAAAATGGCACCGTATTTCAGCACCTTGCACGATGTTGAAGTTCTTGATACACGAACACTCAACAACTTCTCTGTTGGACAAACTGGATACATCGAAGTGGCTCTACAGAACTTAGGTATGGCAGGAGGCCAAGGGCGCATCGATGTCATCAATTTGCAGGGTTCGGTACTGATGGCATCAACAAATGTCAGCGTTGTTGGTGGTGATCAAAACGGATCTCGTATGTCCGTTTCCGTTCCAGTAACGCCAACTCAATCCGGATGGCTCGACGTTCGGGTTCGTTATGCGCACGACAATTCATCGTCCTTTGAACGCAACACTGACAACAATTTTGTGGTCGTCAGAATATGGGTCAACGCCGCACCATCCATCGATTCGGTAGCATGCGATCAAGATGAATACGCTCGCGGTGATTCGTTCCTCTGCACGGTGATTGCATCCGATGACGAGCGTGTTGTTTCCGTGCAAATGGCTTGGAGCGTCGTTTGTGAAGTCTGTACGCTTGCAAACGCAACTTGGCACATTAATTCCATGGGTTCAAGCGACAACGGCACGACATGGGAAGCAATGATTACGCTTCCAATCAACATAACAACGGGCAAACTTGCTTTGCGCATCACTGCAATGGATAAACTCGCTCTGGTGACGGAATCGCTTGTCGAAAACGTTTCAACCGTTTTGGATGCACCTGCGTCTTGGTTCGGCCCACATGTGTCGAATGCAGATGCTCAGTGGCTTGGTATTGGTCAATTGCCATCAACATCCCCCATGGGCATCTTACGCGGTATTCCCCAAACAATAACCGGATGCGTGCTCGATGTAGACCATGACAACATCTCCGAACAACCTCAGTTCTTGGTCTCTCGAGGACAATTAGGTGAGTTGCATTACGTC
>PBSP01000085.1 GCA_002726845.1 Methanobacteriota archaeon
TAATTTTCGGAGGATTAACCGTTGTCATCATCATCGTTTCGATGCTCATGGGACGTCGAAAAGCATCTACAGAGTCCAAAAAATACGGTGGTGCTTTGTCGAGTTCCGCTGCAATGAGTGAGGCCCTTGAGGGAACAGCAGGATCCTCAGCAACGGGTGGAATCGATTCGGATTCTCTATGGGACGATGAGGTAAAACCTCTCGATATAGAGGAAAAACAGGATTTGGCCATCGATTCCAGTGATTTGGTTGCGGAGGAATCAACATCTGAAGTGATGTCTGATGTTGAGGACGCTGCGATGGATGAACCTGAAACACCTGCAGAAGAGCCAGTGAGTGAAGTACCGAGTCAAGCGCCAAGCGAAGCTCCTCCACTGCCATCGTCAGGATTGCCGGAAGGCTGGACTATGGAACAATGGAAATGGTACGGTCACGAGTACCTTGCAAAGTACGGTAAGGATTGATTATCGCCAGACGATTGGAAGACTCGATCGTAATGCTCCGAGTTCACTTCCCGAATAAACGGGCTTTCCGTCTTCCTTTACAACATTCATAATCAACCATAGTACGGCATTCCACGATTTGTTTTCTGCAAACAACTCGACTTCACCGGTCGCTGCAGCGATGAGCAACTTCGCTTCATCTGTTTGTCCATCAAACATGGCACGTATCAATTGCTTGGTAGTGAACATGTAACCGGATGGGCGCCATGCCATCATGATGCTCACCTCAAACCTCGAATGGAGCCATGTTCAATCGGCTTACCAAGTGGTCGACATTGACGTCTGCAACACGCTGCAAATGCTCACGTAGCGTATCAATTTCGCCTCGCATTCGAGCCATTTTATGCACTCGAATCAGGTCTTCAAGCAATGCGTTAACGCTTTTGTGCCCACTCACCGATCGCATGGTATTCAATTGCCGTCGAACTTCATAACTTACGCTGACTGAGGTCATCCCTTCTCCTGTCATTTGTGCATCCCAGACATCAATGATTCCCTTCCCTACTTAACCCAACCGCGCGAATGAAGTGCGCTCGTGCCGATTTTCAAACCATTATCGTCGATTGGAGAGCAATTTTGGATGTTCTTTGACTCCAAATTCACGTCGCATTTCCTTGACCCGATTGTGAAATTCTTTGGCTAAAGTCCAGTATTCAAGAGAACCTGCCCCCGCACCGCTTGCTCGAGGTTCGTTGAGAAGCACGGTTGGTGCACCACTCCACGGCGCTTCGGCAACCTTGACCAGTCGCCGAATCGTGGTGTTGAACACCTTATTGGGAATCTTTCTCGAAACTTCGGTACACACATGACGACTGAGTTTCGATCGAGCATCAACCATCGTCATGGCCACACCGAAAATCTTCAGGTTGCGATTGATGCGTTTCTGAATCATTTTAATCGAATTCATCAACATACTGAAGCCTTCAAGTGCATAATATTCAGCCTGGACGGGAACCATGACCCAGTTTGCTGCACACATTGCATTAATCGATAAAAGCCCGAGGGAAGGCGGTGTGTCAATGATGATGTAATCGAATTCATCGATGATTGGTTCAAGTCCTTCTCGTAGACGTGTTTCACGACCAATCTTGTGCGAGAGTTCAATCTCAGCCCCTGAAAGGTGGATGTCGCTTGGGAGCAACCACAGATTCTTGATGTCAAGATTCTTTGGAGCCTTCTTGCCTTGTCGCAAAATAAACGCTTTTTGCATCGCATCGCTTAATTCACGGGGCGTTAGAAGATATTCTTCCATTAGTGGAAGCGGTTCACCCGAGTCGTTGGCGAGGACGTCGTACGCAGTTTTTCGGATGTTTTTCTTTTCAACACCGAACGATGTCGCACAATTTCCTTGTGGATCGAGATCGATGAGCAGAACTTTTGCGGGCGGAACACCCTGTTTTCGAGAACCTTTTGCAAGCGCAGCAGCGAGATTAACGGCTGTTGTCGTCTTTGCACAACCACCTTTCTGGTTGGCAACTGCGATGACCATTTTGTAAGGGCTCATCGTCATCTTGGCTCGCCTCGTATTCAACCACAGGCGTCACCTGTTTTGAACTTCGGCATGGATTCGAATTTGAACCTCAGGAAATTACAGGGACTGGAACTTCCGAGAGTATCTTTCGAACAATGTGCATGCCCGTAATTCCTCGAATCTTTGCTTCTGGCTTCATTACAATACGGTGGCTAATGATCTGCAGCGCAATACCTTTGATATCGTCTGGAATAACATAATTTCGTCCAGCGATTGCTGCAGCAGCACGACCGGTCTTGAACAGCGATTGAGACGCACGAGGCGATGCACCATTGACAACGCGATGGTCTTCTCTCGTTCGTTGGACAATCTCAACGATGTAGGCAAGGATGGCAGGGTCAACATGGACGGTTTCAAGTGCCTTTTGCATTGCAACAACCTTCTTTGGTGAGGTGATTTGTTCAACATCGTGTTGATCTTTCCCACGCAGCTTTCGGCGAGCGAGAATCGCTTTCTCTTCAGCACGGTCAGGGTACCCCATGCTCATCTTCATCAGGAATCGGTCCATTTGTGCTTCAGGTAGAGGGTAGGTTCCTTCCTGTTCGATTGGGTTTTGTGTTGCAAGAACAACAAACGGTGCAGGAAGTTTGTGCGTAATTCCTTCAATAGTAACTTGCTTTTCTTCCATCGCTTCAAGCAGCGCTGCTTGCGTTTTTGGAGGCGCGCGGTTGATCTCGTCAGCCAGCAAAATGTTGGAGAAGAGAGGCCCTGCACGGAGTTTGAATTCTCCCGATTTCTGGTCGTACATGTAGGTGCCCATGATGTCGGAAGGCAGCAAGTCAGGTGTGAATTGAACACGCTTGAATTTACATCCAAGCGCACGTGCAAAGGTGTTTGCGAGAAGGGTCTTTGCAAGACCTGGAAAATCTTCCAACAGCATGTTTCCATTGGAGAGGATACCGACAGTAACTCTTCGCAAATTCTCGTTCTTACCAATAATGACTTTGCTTACTTCGTTCATCAGCCCGTTCGAGATATCAGCAACGGTTCGAATCAAGTCTTGCGTACGGGCGTCTCCACCCGTATTTCCTTGTGAAAATCCTGCATCCATGGTCGTTCACCTTCGTAGTAACAAAATGGAATCCGCATGACATGATACTTGAATGTATGCCGTTGTTACGTCGAACACACATCAGCCAACATGCCGTCGGCCCCAAAAATGATCGTCTTTGCGGTGAAGGGAAACGATTTCTTCAAGGATTTCTTTCTCGCGTTCCGTCAATTCGACTTTAGCAAGACGAGGTACGTGTGATTCTGGGATGTCGACGTAAAACTCATCCAACTCTTCGATGTGACGGCCGACGGTTGGACCCATAACGGCTACTGCAACTTCTTCACCTTGTTTCGCCTCCTTGAGTTCTTCGCTTGCGCGAGAACGCAAACTCTTGATTTGTCCAATTTGCGTCCCGTCTATCTTCATCAGTCGTTGACCGATGTGAACACGACCTGCAAGAACACGCATGCCTACGATAGCTGGGCCTTTGTTGCGGAAGGTATGATTTTCGAGATAGAGGAGTTTGCCAGGATAGACGAGGTTTTCACGTGCTGCTGCATCCATGGATTCTTTGGTTTTCTCTTTCCATTCTTCAAATTGGTCGATGATGTGGAAAATGATGTCGCCACCAATCCAGGTTACGCCATCATCGCTTTGGTTGAGGTGCTCCTGTACCTCATTGTTCGGTTCAACTGAGAAACCAATGATGATTTTGTTTAAACGGCTGTTTGCAGATTCTGCAGTCATGACATCCCGTTTGTTGACCGGACCTACGGTTGCACGACGGATGGGGACGTCGATTTTTTCCAATTCGAAAGCAAGTGCTTCCAGACCACCGATAGTATCCGCTTTGATAACAACCCCTTCTTCGTCAAGTTCAACAGAAACCTGCGTCTCTTTCTTGGCTGCTTCCCGTGCTTCATCACTTGCAAGCCGAATGGTTGAACCAACCAGTGCTTTGTCGAGACCTTGTCCGATAATTTTGACCCCTGCTGCTGCATGTATGGTTTCCACAGATTCCCAGCGGTCACCCGCATCCCGCATTTCAGACATTCCTCGTGCTTTTTTCAAGCCCTTGATGCGAACATCGAAGGGTCCATCAGCGCTTACCACCGTGATGTAGTCGCCCGTGTTGAGCGTACCTCTGTGAAGAATGACATCGATGGTTTTGCCCATACCAGTTTCATCTTTCATTTCAAGAATCGTTCCTTCTGCGGGACCAATTGTGTCGGTTAAACGCTCTTCAAGGAAACGTTCTGCTAATCCCACAGTGACTGTCAGTAGGTCTTGGAGACCTTCACCTTCTTTGGCCGACATCGGTACAAGAGGGAACGATTTCCTGAAATCCTTGATTTGGTCGTATCGCTCGAGATTGATTCCATGCTCCGAAACTTGGCCCACAAGTTTCCAGTATCGATCCTGAAACAGGTCGATGACATCTTTACGTTGGTCTTTCATCGATTCGATAAAGGAACGATTGCGCTCGCAAATCCAACCATGGATGCGATCAATTTTGTTCCCAGCAATCACAAACGGTGTTTTCGTTTGCTTGAGGATGTTGATGGATTCAATGGTTTGCGGTTGCAACCCTTCCATAATGTCGACTACGAGTATAGCAATGTCTGCAAGAGCGCCACCACGGCTTCGTAGTGATGCAAACGAGTGGTGACCGGGTGTATCGATAAAGAGCAATCCGGGCGATTTGAACGGTCGCCCGCCCATCAATTTCGAACAAGTTTCGTTGAGTACTTGAGCAGGAACTTCAGTCGCACCAATGTGCTGTGTAATTCCACCAGCCTCTCGGTCCATCACACTTGCCTGACGATTGCTTCCAAGCGATCGGACCAAATCCAAGACGCTGGTTTTCCCATGATCTACATGACCAAGGACCGATACAATGGGTTGGCGGTTTTCACCCCGAACATCATGTTCGTCCTCGTTCACGTTTGTTTCGTCCATGCGAATACCTCCTAGGGAGGAAAATAGAAATTCACTCGTAGACCCAAGTGCCCATGGTGTTTTCCCAAGTCATCAAGCCTTCGGGGAACCAGAGGCCGAGTTCAAACGCTGCTGTTTCAGGAGCATCAGAACCGTGAATCATGTTGTATCCCATGTCCATGCCAAAGTCACCACGAATGGTGCCTGGTTCTGCTTCACGCCCATTGGTTGAACCAATGAGTTTACGAGCTACGGAAATAGCATCACGTCCTTCCCAAGCCATGCAAACAACTGGTCCAGATGTGACAAACTTGATCAATCCAGGGAAAAACGGACGTTCCTTGTGCACATCATAGTGTTGACGAGCAATTTCTTCGCTAGGAACCATCGATTTAAGCCCGACCAGTTTGAGACCTTTTCGTTCAAATCGATTGATAATTTCTCCGACGAGTCCTCGTTGTACACCGTCTGGCTTGACCATAATGTAGGTTGTTTCCATCTTCTTCACCGTCTTTGGCCACTAAGAGGCCCTTTATGAGTTCACCGAATGCAATCAGCGAATACCGCCACGAACATAATGTCGCGTCCACTTGACCTTTCGGGAGTTGCGGGATAGCTTCACCATGTTCTTGCGAGCTTTGCTGTTTTTGAACCACAATATGCTTCCATCTTTGCGAACAAACATGGTACCTGTACCGGGTTCAATTTCTTCTCCGGAGAAAGAACAGACTCTTCGTTCTGGCATGATGATCACCTTGCATTGAGTTTACGAGCCTCTCGACCCGTGTCCTTGAGCATCAAAATGTCGCCCATTCGAACAGGGCCGACAACGTTGCGTGTGATAATTCGTCCAACGTCTCGTGGGTTGGGGGCGTCATTGACACGAACCTTGACTTGGGTTGCTTCGCCGGTCATGCCAGTTCGTCCAACAATTTCGACAACTTCAGCGGGCCAGCCACTTACCGTTTCATCGCTCATTTGAAATCACCCGCTCAGTTCTTGATTCCATTGATTGCTTCAACGACGTTGCTAAATGCTTCAGTGTTGGGTTTGGAAATTTCCATAATTGCAATCGATGCGGTTTTTACACCGTTTGGCAGTCCTGTTTCTTTGGCAAGGAATTCTTGGCTTGGAACGTATCCGTATGGGATCCCTTTTTCTTCACATATCAATGGAATGTGGGCCAAAAGTTCGGGCGGGTTAACGTCTTCTGCAAGCACAATGAACTGTGCAGTTCCGCGTTCTGCAGACTTGGTTACTTCGTTACTTCCTTTTTTTATTCGCCCGCCTTGGTTTGCTCTGATGAGCTCGTATATGTTATCGGCGAGGTCGCTTGGGGTTTCAAATCGTACGTGTACACTCATTGGATTCATCCTCGTGTGGTATTCGTTGGGCCCACACTCGACCATATAAATGCAGTGCAACAGCACCGCACAAGAAAAACAGCCAATTATTCGAGAAGTTGGTGGATACCACGCGCCAGTGCTTCACCAGCATCAATGACGGAACGGGGGTTGGATAGGCTTCCAGTGGCATGAACACCATCCACATACTGGGTCAATCTTCGAATTGCTCCTCCAGTAAAGAGGCCGTGTGAACATGCTGCATGAACTTCAACCGCTCCTTGCGAGCGGAGAGCCTCCGCAGCGCGACAAATGGTTCCGCCCGTGGCAATCATATCGTCGACGATTGCAACAATTTTGCCTTTGACATCCAAGTCTTTGGCCTTGTGAACAATGGTGTGAGCATCGATTCGTGTTTTCTCTAGGTACGAGAATTCACACCCGATAAGATTGGCAACTTGACTTGCACGATCAATTGCACCCTTGTCGGGTGAGAGGATGAAATCAGGATTCACTTCGTTCTTGAGATGAGAAGCGAGTTCGGGCATTGCTGAGGTAAATGCTACAGGAACGGAGAAGTTTTGCAGAACCTCAGGTGCATGCAAATCGAGTACTGTGATTCCATCGCATTGAGATGCGAGCATGTCAGCAATGGCTCTGGCTGAGATGACTTCTCCTGGCTTGAAACGCTTGTCTTGTCGAGAATATCCAAAATATGGCACCGCAAGGTAGACTCCGGGGCCAATATCTTCCATTTTTTGCGGTTCGATACCTCGAAGGTTCTCCAAATAGCCTTTGCGTACATCGGATACTGCTTTGAGAATCAGCATGGTTTCTACAATACCTGCGTCCGGGAACGTGTTTGAAACCACCACCACTGGTTCGGATCGAATCGTTTGAATATCATCCTCAGGTATTCGTATGTATCCTTCCGAATCAGGAAATCTACGAGCCTCGAGTCGGACATGATCCCATCCCAATGATTGCGCGAGTTGCTCTGCCACTTGTTGCGCGTTGCTCCCGGAGACGACGACCATCGGCTTCCCTCATGTCGTGCTGAGCGCCGCCCGTTCATCTTCTTTGCGAGTCTATCGACACGACGTTGCTCATGGATTGGTGCGCGAGGCAGGACTTGAACCTGCGACCTCCCGGTTATCAGCCGGGTGCTCCAGCCGACTAAGCTACCCGCGCAAAGGCAGGTCGCCGACCGACCATCCCATCATA
>PBSP01000086.1 GCA_002726845.1 Methanobacteriota archaeon
AGAAGCACCTCCTGCTCCACCGGAAATGCCACCAATGCCAGAAGCACCACCTGCACGACCGGAAATGCCACCAATGTCAGAAGCACATCCAGCTCCACCGGAAATGCCACCAATGCCAGAAGCACCTCCAGCTCCACCGGAAATGCCAACAATGCCAGAAGCACCTCTAGGTCTTGATTTACTAACCCCCGTTGATTCAACACCAGTCGCAGAGGAAAGCACACCAGATCCGCTTGGAATGGACCTTCTCGCACCGCTTAATCCCGTTGAAGATTCTGTGACTGCTGAGGAACCAACCGCTCCACTTGGAATGGATTTACTCGCACCTCCAACAGCTGTTGAAGATACACCAGTGGCGGAGGAATCAAGTGTCGACCCTCTTCTTGCTCCGGTCGCAGTAGCCGAAGAAAACGCAGTACAGGTTGGAGAGATTGCAGGAGCAACCATCCGATCGAGCGCAGAAGTTGATGAAGTTCCGGGTGACAAACTTGAAGGAACGCTTCATGAAATTGAAACAACAACTCTCAGCAGCGATGGTACTGTTGTTAAACAAAAAATCCAAGGCACACTTACTGTAAACAACCCTTCCACAGAAGACCGAATTTATGACATTGATGTTCTTCTAGACAACGCAGATTCAACCGACATCGGCGGCGATCAAATCTCTGTCGACGAGCTTGAAGCAGGCAAGAATTATGTGAAGGAATATTCTGTTTCCAACGCACAAATGTTGATCCTCCGAGAATCATTGGACACCAACCCCGCTCGTGACAATGAACAGTCTCTAAGTATTGCACTGTCCGAAGAAGCAGGAACGATTGCACTAAGCCTTGAAGTCGAAAACGTCTCGTCGGTTCAACTTAACAATGTCAACGTAACTCGAGGCATTCCAGACTGTCTGACCTTCACACACTCTGGTGCATCGACCATTGAATCTGGAACGCTGAATTGGGCCGTCGGCACCTTGAGTCCTGGTGAGAAACAAATCCTCTCTATCGAAGGGGAAATATCGGTTTCTTCGACAAAAACGACCAAAGCTGGCATTGCACAAGCGACCTATGAAGCCGATTCTACATTGTCAAATCTCGCATTCCGAGACTTGGATGCGTTCTGTCGAGGATTCACTTACATGCGTGTCCGAGAAGACGAGCGTCCTGACAACTGGATTTGTCAAACCATTTTTGAAAACCGTTCGTCATTTGCAGTCGATTTGGTAAAATTACAGGTTCGAATGAAGGGTAGCGACGACCTCCTTTTCGACGTTAGCGACGTAAAAGAAGACGTTCACCCTCAAGGTAAGTGGGAAAGTGAAGAACGAACCATCATGGCGACTGCTGAACCGGATTTCACATACGATTTGTCATACACCGTCCTACCACGTGCAACGAGGAAGACTGAAGGAACCCTAAAACTTGAGGAAAGCACGTTCACTGTTGTCGACGCTGAGATCTCCAAGTCGTACTCTACCGACACCCTACGATCATTCCGACAACAACAAGTCGAAGCCTCGATGGTGGTAAAGAACACGGGTTCTGCAACCATTAATTTGATGCGAATAACCGATGACATACCTGGATTCTTCGATGCTCCTGACATGGATTCCATGACAATAACGGTTAACGGTAAAGAATTGTCTGAAGATCAGTGGAAGGGTGAACTTTCTGCAGGCATTACTTTGGAAAAAGAACACCGTTCACCAGACGGAGACGGGCACACAATGACGCTAACTGTTGGAACAAAAGGCCCAATCGGATTGAAACCGAGTAAGACAATGGAAGTGAGCTACAAACTCAACGCTCCCGACCCTTCACCGGCCAATGAACGTGTTGATGCACCTGCGCGGTTCCAGTTCAGCTCAGAACAATTTGGACCTGTCTGCGTACGCGATGCGCCAGAAGCACCGTCAATTCGAGTTAGCCACCTTCGCCGAAACTTCTCGGCGGGTAAGCAAGCCATCCCAATGGGAGGTAAAGGACGCTACGAAGTTTTGATTCTCTTCGAGAACAACGGTGATACTGCATTGCAAGATGTATTCATACGCGATGTCATTCCATCAAATTTTGAAATCAAAGATTGGCACGTTCGAGGAGTTGGAGGCGAAAAGCGATCCGATGTCGATATGTCGACGAACGAAACTGAAGATGGTATCGAAATCACTTGGAAGGTACCTGTTGTTGCTAAAGGTGAACGATTGGATGTTTCCTTTGAAATCAAAGGCGAAGGTGAAATCGATGCAGAAGCACTCAACCGTTTCCATGGTGCACACTTCGGTGATGAACTAGAAACCGAAGATGAGGCACCTGTCGAAGTCGAAGAAACCGTCGATGATACCAAAGAAGATGATGCCAGTGAAGTTGCTAGCGATGAAACCTCTGATGAAGAGGCTGCACCTGCTATCAAGTTCCGTGAAGACATCATGCTCAGAGTGATGGAAGAATACGGAATTACAGACCGCGATGCTTTCCTTGAGCACTCGATGAATTTCGATCTCGATGACAACGGCTACCTCAAGAAGGCAGAATTTGTTGAAGCAGCAAAGGCCTTCACTGCTGGAGAGGAAGATGCAGTAGAAACCGAGGATTCGGAAGAAACTGTCGAGGAAACCTCTGAAGAAGTCGTAGAGGAATCAACCACGGAAGATGGTGATGAAACCAAAGATTGTCCAATATGCCCAACATCTGTCGCAAAAACGGACATGACTTGCGCAACTTGTGGATTCACGTTCATTTGATTAAAACGGCAACTTCCACTGAGGCCATTGTTCGTTTTCGGAACTGCTACTGACAATGACAAGGACGTTGCGTTTTGTATTTTCAAGCAAGTTCTCAAGTGGTGTGTGCGTTGATGGTGGAATCACACCATCCCGTAGGTCAACTGCTAACCATGCGGTAGGATACTGCGTTAACCATGCTTTCAATTCAGCTTCTATTCCAAGCGGGGGAACTCCTTGGCGTACGCTGGCAAGGAAACCCCAATCAGAAATCGTTCTTCGTTCATCATCGGTCCACAAAAAGATTCGATCTTTAAACCCAATTCGATCGAGTTGTTCAATGGCTTCTGCTTCTGTGCAACAGACAGGCCGTCCAGGCATCGGCATCGGTACAGGGTATTCCCATGTTCTTTTGACGTCGAGAGGTTCCTTACGGCGCATATTGCGAAGCAGAACATCCTCCTGTTTGAATCCAACGGAAGACCAACCTTCATGACCCTAATACCACACAGTCGGTACATGGCGAATCGTGCGGCACCACCACCACCACCACCAAACGGTTCCATGATGACCATGCTTTTGGTCATGATATTGATGACATTCCTCATCATTAACCCAAACATTCGAACTGCGCTGGGCAACATGGCAGATCCCATACTTGCACCAGTACTTCCTGAAACGGAGTTTTTTGTTCTTACCGTTTTAATTCTGGGCACATTCTCAATGACACTCAACACTATTCTTCGGAATTTCTTCGCTGATCCAATCGAACAAGCACACATAGGTCACCGCCAATCACAGGTCCGAAAAATGATGAACGACGGTCGAATGAGCAGAGACCCCATCTTGACAGAAAAAGCAAACACATTGAGAGAGCAAATGATGCCTGAACAACTCAAGGTGCAAATGAGTGCCATGCGCCCGATGATGTTTACCATGATTTTTATCATCGGAATTTTTGCTTGGTTGACGACTGCTGTTGAAACGTTTCGCGTTGACTATGTATCGCTTCCTTGGGCTCCAAGATGGAACCTTATTGACGATAAATTTCTGTTTTTCCCTGCTTGGATTTGTGCATACATCTGCATGAGCGCTCCACTTGGTAGAATCGTCGACCGTCACATCAAACTTCTTCGATACCGAAACCATCCGGTTGTTCTTGCTAATGAAAAATTGAGCGAACCTCTGCTCCACCTCGTCGTCACGGATGATGGTGCAAAGTCAAAACAAGCATCACAACGAAGAAAACGTTCCCGAAAAAACAGTCCCAAGAAGCAAACAAAACCAGCATCCAAAGCGGTCGAACGGAGCAAAGAAAAGAGAACGGATGCGACAAATGAAACATGTCCTACGTGCATGAGCGACAACGTGCAACGGAAAGGACCTCGAAACATGCGATGCAACGTATGTTATCATGAATGGGTGTGAACAATGGTCCGCATCACCATCTCTGGTCACCCAGGGAGTGGAACAAGTACCTTGGTTCATCTTCTTAGCAAGGAGAAGGGATGGTCGTCCCTCAACGGTGGTCAATTGTTCCGTCAGGAAGCGAAGAGAAGAAACATGACTCTCGCGGAATTCGGTCAATTGTGCAAGGATGATCTCGATGTCGATCAAAATTTAGATGCGCTGTTGAAAGATGAAATGATTCGAGAAGATGATGATGCACCAGCCATCATCGAAAGTCGACTTGCTGGTTGGTGGGCGTACCAGCTTAACATAGATGTACCTCGAATTTGGCTTGAAGTCGGTGACCGAGAACGAGCAAAACGTGTCCTTGCCCGAGAAGGTGGAACCCTCGAAGCTATTCTTCAAGCGAGCAAAATGCGTGCAGAGATTGATGCTCAGCGTTTCCACAAATTGTACAATTTGCTTCCAGAGCAAGAAGAGCCGTACACGCACCGCATTGAGGCAACCAGCCTAAATCCTCAAGAAGTACTCCTTGAAGTTCTTAGCATCGTGGAGGCATCAACATGAGTGGTACAATCGTTCTCGATGAGTCTGCGGTGACTGACGATGCTATCGGAACCTATCCGGATCAAAAAACCATTGAGCAGCGTTTGGAATCAGGATTTTTTCTCTTGGACAAAGGTGCTGGTCCCACATCGCATCAAGTTGCTGCATGGGTCCGAGACATGTTGGGATTACCCCGATTGGGCCACGGAGGTACCCTCGACCCGTTCGCTACTGGTGTTTTACCGCTCATGTCTGGAAAAGCAATGCGTTTAACAAAACAGATTTTGGAACAAAACAAAACCTACATTGCAGTCTTTCAATTCAAAAATGAAATCAGTGGTGAGGATCTTGAGGAAGTAATGCACAAACTCACTGGGCGAATATACAATGTTCCACCTGAGATTTCTGCAGTTCGAGTACAGGTCAGGACTCGTAAAATACATGATTTTTCATTGCTCGACCAACATGAGAATCGGATTGTTGCACGGATTCGATGCGAAGCAGGGACGTACATCAGAACAATGGCAAGAGACATGGGTCTGCTTCTGGATCAACCCGTTGAATTGAAAGAATTGCGTCGTGAAGATTCAGGCAGTTTTAGTTTGGATGATTGCGTACAATTGCATGAGATTGCTGATGCTGTATGGCTTTGGAAAGAGTGCAACGAGGGTGAGGCTCTACTTCGAATGCTTCATCCCACAGAAAAACTTCTCGCAGGCTTACCACGCATTATCGTCAAGGACAGTGCAGTTGCTGCGCTTGCGCACGGTGCGCCTTTGCTTCGACCTGGACTTGTTTCAATCCCAGACGATCTCACGCCAGGTCAAAACGTGCTGGTAACGAGCATAAAAGGCGAAGCGGTTTGCTTCGTCAAAGTTAACTGCGATAGTGAAACCATTACAACCATGGAGAAAGGCGAGATTGCCCGTCCTTCGGCTGTACTGATGAACGACGACGTGTATCCACGACGTTGGTAATCAAGCTTCAAAGTACTCTTCGTAAATGAACTCCTCTGTTTCAATGCGTATTTTCAATTCTGACATGTCCCCACATCCGTTCCATCAGCAATGCTGAACGACCCCCACAGTCTTGGAACATACATGGCAAAAATTCTCACCATTATCAATGTTCACGTTGGTTTTAGCATTATCCGACAACACGGTTGCGGTTTTCAAAACACTCCACTAACCAAACACAATTGGCTTATCTCCAATCTTCCATTGATTGAACTTCGTCATGCTTTGGACGAAGAGTTGACTCTCAAGGATTGTAGCTAACCATCTGTGGAGCGACGGGAGTGACAACTGATCAAACCACATCCGATCAGTGTTTGCAAATTGACGAACAAATGGCGCAAGTGCATAATCTGCCAATGTAGGTTTCTCTCCACAAAGGTATGAGGCTTGTATGAGACGTTTATCGTACTCCTCAAGGTACTCAAGCACCTTGTTTCTATGTTCCTCTACCGTCAATGCGTTTTCATATCGACTGTTGTATTTGTATCGATCGAGATGATGCTTAAACGCCCCATCATTCTCATCGACCAAACGTTTCCAGTCCCCAAGGATGAATGCATCATCAAGCGCCCACAACATAATGTCCAAACTCTCTTCAAGTACGGTTCCGTCAGGGAGAAGTAAAACCGGTACGGTTCCTTTCGGTGATATGTCCAACATGTGTTGGGGGCGATTCCTAAGAACAACTTCACGAAGCTCAACAGAAATTCCGGATTGAAGGAGGGCCAATCGTGCACGTATTGCGTACGGACATCGTCGGAAACTGTAGAGAATCGGAAGATTTGTTTCTTTACTCATAGCAAAACTCAGTCCATTTTTCTAATTGCTTTTCCTTGCTCATCGAAGCCAGGTGTATTCGGTTCACCATAGTAGTCCTTTCCATCATACTGGCGAACTTTAGCAGGAGCAAAGAACGTAAAGCATGCAACAATCAATATCAAAGCAACAACGCTGCCAACATAAATTGCCGTCTTTGAGATTCCTGAATCCGTGCCCCCTTTATCGCTCAATACAGGTTCAACAAGCGATAGTGTGGTTTCTTTTTCGTTGTTCGATTCGTTTCTCTCGTCAATTATTTGACCTCCATCCACAATGGCTTTTACCGTCATTAAATCACCAGCATACAAGGCTTGGAATGCACACTCAACGAAATCAATTTCACCTGGTGCAAGCGTCGGTATGGTCCCAACATCAACCGTTTGATTGTTGACAGTGCAGCGCACTGTCGCCATCTCAGCGGTTGCAAAACCAGAGTTGCTCACATAAACTCGAGCTTTGAGATATTGACCAGTTTCTGCGGATTCTTTTGGTTCAAAAACACCATTCGAATCGTCTCCAACCTCAAGTTCTGTGAGTTCGAGATCGGGCAGTGAAACGACCACAAGATCGAGCACGCGCTCGTTGCAAGAGGTGGAATCACAAAGACTCAACAGAACCGATGTGTAACCTGGCGTGGGCGCAGTTAGAGTCAACATGTTGCTTTCCAAATCAACTTCAACCCATGAACGGTTCGCGCTCATAGTCATAGACGCAGGTAAGGTGTCAACATCCGACCATGAGAATGGAACGGTTGTTTCGAATGCATGTTCAACCTGAATCAAAGCAGGAAATTCATCCAGTTTTGGAGCATCATCAACCGATTCAACATATACGTAGAACGTCTCGAGATGAGTGTTACCAGCTGCATCCGAAACCGTCATACCAATTTGGGAGGCGCCGGATTGCTCTGGTTGAAGGGAGATTCGAACCTGTCCTTGATCAAGTGATACATCGACGAGAGTTGGGTTTGAGTTCACAAAGTCAACAGTAAGATCTTCCGCCAACCCTCTATCGTCAATACAGCGTGTAAGAAGAGGAACAAACAGACCTCCTCCATCCTCAGTTAGGTATTGATTACCAACCAATTGACACGATGGGTCCTCATCGTATAGAACATCATAACCGCCAGATACAGCGAGGGAGTTGACTTCAAAGGCTGTAGTACTCGCACTGCCATCAGAATCCCACGTGAACCAAGTCTTGATGGCAATTTCAACATCGGTATTTCCCGTAAGGAAGGTGTGTCCTATTGGGATTTGATGTGAGAATTGTCCGAGTGCAACCGGAAGGTTCGCCACTGTAACGTCATTAACGGTTATGGTCCACCGAGAAAGCGTTGCATTGATTCCTGAAGCATCACCGTAGATGCGACCTGAAATGGAAAGCGTTGGATCGTTGACATCCACGAAAACAGAGACGATGCAAGCGATGTCGGTAGAAATCTTCAATTTTACAAAACTCGCACTCGAAATCGCCTCTCCAGCATACATTGAAAACGAACCAAACGAAACGCCATCGTTAGAGGTTGCGTATTGAACACTTACGTTCCCTTCCGTTCCGGATTCATTGACGACATAATGGATGCGGCCGAGGGATTGCTCAGGCGGTGCCTCGATAGGGGGGCTTGTCCATGTTCCAATGCTCTGACCATCGATGGATTCCAATCCACAAACAGAAAGCGACATTCCGTTGTATTCGCCAACGCTAAGATTCACATCGATCAAGGGAAGATCGTGTCCTGATGCTGTTGAAACTGCTTGACCAACCTCTCCGCCGTACCACGGCGTTTCCATCGTTACTCGAATGCCAATAGCGTCCAATTCAAGTCGTGCATCATCGGTTTGCCCAACGGAAACATAGTCCATGGTAAATTTAGCACTGGACAACATCGACCATGTCCAGGAATCAACAGATGAAACATCAAATGCATATTGAGAGCCGTTGATGTAATCGAGTGCTGCGGCTGTGTTTGACCATGTACGTAGGATATCGGTACCGTTTGACCAGTCCATTGACAACCGAACAGAGTCTATGTGGAGCGCATCGGTAATTTTGAAGGCAAGAACAACATCGACTGCGGTAATAACATACTGAGACGAAGATGAGACATCAAAATTCTGAACGCTCATAACAGGTCCGGTTGACCACATGAAAAGACCGTCAGGTGCACCGATCACGTTATCCGATTCTGATGGACTTGTCAGACCCCAGAACGACATCGTATCCGTATTTTGCGGACGCTGATGCACCATGGTAATTCTCTGATCTGCGACCATCGATTCCGTGTATGTTGCAGATTGGGAGGTAAAGGATGTTGTAGCACCTACTGTCCAAACGGATGCATCGGTTAAATCACCTTGAGGAAACAAATCGTACATGTCTGTATCGTGTACAGAGCGTGCGGATGTCGTTGAAAGCATCGGTAAACCAAGCGAACAAATCAAAAGCACAAACAGGAGGAGTGCATTCCCTTTTCGGCGCATGAAACCAAGGATTCGGTGATAGCATTTCAAACAACGGGTTTCTTGATACGACGACGATTTGTTGAAATACCACGCCCATGACGGACAACTCCCCATGGCTGTGGTGGTGTAGGGGTTAGCACGGCAGATTGTGGTTCTGCCAGCCCGGGTTCAATTCCCGGCCACGGCCCCACTCATTCCAATTCTGAAGAATCAATGGTGTGTCCCATTCGCTCCACCTTTGTTTGGAGATACTCGACGTTGTCTTGACCAACTCCCGCCACAAGGGGAACGGTTTTTGCTACAACGATACCGTGCTCTTCAAGTTGTTTCACCTTATCTGGATTGTTGGTCAGCAAAGCGATGCGGTTAATTCCAAGATCGTTAAGCATTGTAGCAGCGATACGGTAATCCCTTCCATCAGCAGGATGACCCAGCAAAAGATTTGCATCGAGTGTATCCGCTCCTTTGTCTTGAAGATGATACGCTTGGATCTTTGCATGCAAGCCGATGCCTCGCCCCTCTTGACGGAGATAGAGCAAACATCCCCAGCCGTTAGCCACTATCGCTTTCATGGCCGCATCGAGTTGAGGACCGCAATCGCATCGAAGCGAAGAAAAAGCATCACCGGTCAAGCACTCAGAATGAACTCGAAGCAAAACAGGATCCGGTCCTGCCATCGATCCGAGCATCAATGCGACATGATCGAGACCCGTTTCTTCCTCATGGTAAACATGAATATCGAATTGGCCCCACAAGGTTGGGAGTTTTGCGATGCTGGGCACTTCATCTTTCACGACTTTTCACCTCGATGAGAAAGGAATACTCGCCTTCATGAGAGACTACTGAAAGCAGTTCATGAGGTGTTCGGCCAAGCATTAACGGTATGTCATGAAGCGTTTCAGGATCACTAGCAAGGACTTTGAGAACGGAGCCAATTTCCATATTGGACAAGGCTTGCTTTGCCTCAGCGACGGGTACTGGGCAGAGAAAGCCCAGCACATCGAGCAGATGCGTTGCGTCTTTCCCAGCCGCCATGATGTGATGTCAAACCACTGCCTTTTGAAGACATCCACTCTGGAAAGTCAAATTCCTCAACACGTTGAAGAGGAGCAAGCACAAGCACCCGTCAATGGGTAAGACCGCCACGGCACAAGCAAGCGATGACATGAGTTGGGGCGAAGTCGCTCAACTCGGCCTTCGCTACGGGAAAATTCCCTTGGCCTTGCTCGCAGTAGAAGCGCTGTATTGGTTCATCACGCAACCATCAGATACGCTTGCACTCGTACAAGTTACAGAAGCATACATTTGGAACGAATTAAACCAATTGATGTTTGGAGAGGGAGCTTCAACGTTGAGCACTTACAACGGTTGGCTGACACGAATTGACTTTTATCATGAATCGTTTCCAGGTGCTTTCGATTCTGTTAGCCTTTACGTTTCGGACGAATGTGCAGGCGTTCATGAAATGATATTCATATCCACCCTTGTGTTGATGACAGACGGTGTGACTCAACGAGAAAAGCTGAAAGCAATAGGCGTTTTATGTGGTATCGTCTACGTATTGAACATTGTTCGGCTTGTTGCTTTCTATCCAATTGCAGTTGAAGGATGCCTTGCAAATCCCA
>PBSP01000087.1 GCA_002726845.1 Methanobacteriota archaeon
AGCATCAGGGACTCACCATGTTGAGTGTACCCTCACCCGCCTTGCTGACAACTATGATATGCACACTTTGGTCAGTAATGATTTCCAAATTATAGATGACACATCAAACCAAGATGATGCGACAATTTCAGTATCAGTTGACATGCATCCTACAGAGTCTTGGGGAACTGTCGTAATCGATTCGATGGATCTTGATTCAGGTCAAGAATACACCCTTGATTGGATGGTTGAGGATTATTCATCCGGAAGTCCTGTTTTGATGATAGAGAATGATCACATTTGGGTAGAAGGAAGCGATGGAGTAGACTCATACTCTCTTGAGTTCCATGATCTATCAGATACAACAGACGCTTGTATAACTGTAGTTTTCATTGCTGGAGATACAGAATTACAGACAGTGTCTAATGTTTGTTGGGCATCAGCATCAACATCGGATTTTGATGGCGATGGAGTGTATGACAAAGACGATTTGTGTCCAAATTCTCCTGCAGGATCTGTAGTTCAAGCTGATGGATGTTCCGACTCTGATGGAGACGGATTTGACTCTGGTTATGAGGTCGATTGCGGTTCAGATCCAAACGACCAGCAGAGTATACCTAGCGATGTTGATAATGACGGTACTTGTGATGCGTTGGATGCAGACGCTGATGATGACGGATATCTGAATGAGGATGAAGTCGCGGCAGGAACAGACCCGTTAGACTCTAGTTCTAAACCTGAAAATAGATTACCAACATGTGCTGTTTATTACTCCTTAGAAGTAGATGGGATTCCAACAACATTTGAAGGTGATGCCGCAATTCCAGCCCTATCCGGTGTGTCAGCACAAACAGCAGTATCCGCATTAATTCCAACGACTATTGCAGTCCCTGAAGGTAAATACTACATCACGGCCCACTGTGTTGATTTGGACGGGGATGACATTACGGTCACTGTTAATGACATAACCGTAGGCCCCATGGCCGGAGAAGTTAGCGCAGGTGCTGTAATCGAGATTGGAGAGGATGTTGATGAAACCATGGATGTCCAAATTACGTGGTCCGATGGTACGGATTCACTCACTGCTTTGGTCACCGTTGAGCTCAATGGAGACAATCAGAGTTTGATTCCTGGATTTGGAGCAGCCTTGACAATCATGGTTCTTCTTTGTGCAGGCTTCATTCTCGCTCGAAAAGACGATTGAAAGAGATATTATGACGAATGCTTTATGTCATCTATGGGGGTTTGAGAAAGAGCGAATCTTTCTCAATCATGGATCGTTTGGCGCATGCCCAGATTTTGTTATTGCTGAACAACGAAAATGGCAGGATTTGATGGAAAAGGAACCCGTTCGATTCTTTGAGGAATTGATGCCTAACCTCCTTTTGAAATCAAGAGAGGCGTTGGGGACATTTCTTTCCTGTTCACCGAATGACTTGGCCTTTGTATCCAATGCAACCTCTGGCGTTAACACAATTCTGCGATCATTGCAATTCAAGCAAGGTGATGAGATACTCGTTCCGAATCACGCGTATCAGGCATGTCGGAACAGTATTGATTTCGTTGCCCAACGAAGTGGAGCAACCGTCGTCGTTGTCCCTATCCCGTTTCCTATCGATGGACCTCAAACGGTAATTGAGGTGATGAAATCAGCATACACTGAGCGAACGAAATTGGTGATGATTGATACGGTAACAAGTCCGACTGGACTTCGAATGCCGTTTGAGGAATTAACTTCGTTTTTTGAAAATAAAGGAGTTGAGGTTCTTCTTGATGCAGCACATGGTATCGGAATGATTCCTCTCGATTTGGAAACTCTTGGTGCCTCTTATGTCACAAGTAATTGTCACAAGTGGCTCTGTGCTCCAAAAGGTACTGCGTTTCTCTACGTTCGAGAAGACAAACAGGACAAGATTCAACCGCTCACAATCAGCCATGGACATACATTTCCGCTAGGGAACACGACCAGATTTCGACACGAATTCGATTGGACGGGAACGCAAGATATCTCGGGATGGTGCGCCCTTCCTGCCGTGATTGAAGGGATGGCTAAACTGGTTGATGGAGGATGGGAGGCGATCATGCAGCACAATCATGATCTTGCTCTCCAAGGCCGGAATCTTCTCTGTGAACGTCTTGGAATTGAACAGCCATGTCCGGACGAAATGATCGCTTGCATCTCAACCATTCGGCTTCCTGGTGAGATTCCCTCTCAGGAAAAAATGCATGAGCCTGACCCTCTGCACCACATTCTTTCTGAGAAATACAACATCCAGGTTCCTGTTTGGTCATGGCCCTCTCCAGCAGGTCGTTATCTTCGGATCTCAGCCCAGCTGTACAATTCAATTGAACAGTACGAGCAACTCGCAGAAGCACTTGTGAATGAGTTGAAGTAGGAGTCAGCGATGGACGTTGTATGACCAAGTCATTCAGCGACCGAGTATCAGAAGCAAAAGCCAAACACGGAACAATCACCCCTGCCGAGTTGAAAGAAAAACTCGACTCGAACGAAGCGGTTACAGTCGTTGATGTCCGAGACGCAAACGCACTGGGCGGTGGCGTCATTCCTGGAGCCAAGAACGTATCTCTGGGAACACTGTTCTACAAAGCCGACCCTCAAAGCGCATTCCATGACAAGGAAACCTTCCAATCCACAGACCAACCGATAGTTTGCACATGTGGCGGTGGTGGCCAAGCGGCTGTAGCAGCAAGCGTTCTCGCTGACTACGGTTACACCAACGTAACCATCGTTGAAGGTGGGACAAAGGGTTGGGCTGCTGAAGGTTTGCCTACTGAAGAAGCAGAGTAAACCACTCAAATTTAGGCCCCAAATCCAGTAAAGGATTAAGTGCTGGAAATAGAAATTGTAGCATGACGTGAACGTCATGGAAATAAAAGAGATATTGAATCCAAAAGGTTGGCTTATTGGTATGGGCATCGTTGTGATGTTGTTAGGTACTGCGAATGTGTTTACTGCAGCAGATGTTGCAGAAATGGGATGGGGCGAAGATAACGTTCAGCCCCACGATGAAGCGTATGAGCAAATGTGGGGTCTTCACATGATCCCATACGGAATTCTGGCAATCGCTACAGGATTGCTTGTGAAAGGGAAGGCTCTGTCGCAAATGGCAATGACCGCATCTGGTGCGATAATTGTGATTGTTGGCGGAGGAATGATGTGGCTTACGAACAAGCACGATTACAGCAACGATGGAACCGCTGCAATGGTTCTTCCGTTGGTTGTAATTGGTCTCACAATCTTGATGGGCGTCTCCGGATACCTTCACATGAACGATGATGAGGAAGGGGGCGTTTGAAATGGAACAACTGAAGAAAATCTGCAATGTCAAAATATGGCTTATCATTCTCGCCGTAATTCACACTGTGGTTGGTGTGCTTGCGCAAATGGAATTTGATGTTGACGCACAAATGGAAATATCTGGTGTGTTTCTAGCTATCTCTGTTTACATCCTTTACGCCGCTTTCGGCACTTCTGGGCAAGAGCAGGCCAGGTGGGCTACCGTATTGTGTGGGCCGATCTGGGTTTGGTTCGTGGTTTGTGGCGCCCTCGAATTGGAGGGCGTTGGCAACAACAGTTGGTCATTGTCCCCAGAGTTGATACCTCCTCTCTTTGTTTGGGGGATGACGGCGCTCAGTGGTATTCTGCATTGGAACGCAGATGATGCACCAGCGACTGAGGCTTGAACGCGTTAGACTCGATTCTCGAATCTAAGGCGAATTGCTAAATGCAAGCGTATTGACCACGAGATGATGCGTCCAATCCTTCTTGCTGCAACCATCGTACTTGCGATGTTCAGTGGGTGCTTTGGAGAGGACGTGGAGCCGGTTCAAGTCTCCGAATTCAGTGTTGAAGCTCCTGAATCTGTTCTGCGGGGACAATACTTCAGTATCGAGGTCTCTTCAGATGTTGACTGGACAATGAATCGGAGCCCTGGTTTCTACTTCATGGATGAATATGATGTGTTGCGAGACGATGTCGAAGCAACCTTTGATGCATCGCAAACGAGTCTTACCTTCCTCGTCCTTGATTCTGAACGCAGTGATATTGCACTTACAATTACCTCTGGCGAGGACGTGTGGAATGCAACGCTACCGCTTTCAGACAGCGAGGAATACATGCTCGTCGATGGCCGCCGTGCCTATGAAACCATAGACATGCTCACAACTGATTACAACAATCGTTGGTGTGCAAGCGCATCGATTCATGAAGGAGGGGCTGCGTATGAAGCCGCCGCACTAAAAGCGGAAGAAATGATGTGGGATATGGGCTTTGATCATGTCGAAATCACTCAATATCCCGATGACCCAGACCAGTTGAACATCGTTGGGTACAATTGGGGAAGGGTCAATCCTGATGAATACATTGTCATTGGCGGTCACTTCGACATTGCCTACATGTTTACGCCACCTGGCGGGGGAACAAACGAAGGAGCAAACGACGACACCTCTGGCTCCACCGTGTCGCTCGAGGTGGGACAAGCTCTCGCACGCATGGAGTTCGATCACACAGTTGTGGCAGCATTGTGGGCATGCGAAGAGGAAGGCCTCTTGGGCTCCCTCGCCTATGTTGCAAATCTTCCAGAGAACGTTTCTGTACGCACCTACATGAACTTCGATATGGTATCGCTCAATTACCCAATCACTCCCATAACTGAACCTCTTATCGACCCGCTTACAGGGGACATTTTTGAACCAACCAAGTACGATTGGAGTATTAGCATCGCAGGTGCGAGTGTTGAGAACATGGATCGAATGTACGACTGGGTGACGCAAACAATCGATGAAAACCTAGCATATCAACCGACAGAAGGAAATCCAATCATGTGGCAAAAGGCAGAATCGTGTTCCTCAGATCATTGTTCCTTCTTTTCTGCGGGTTATCCGACCTTTAATTTCTTCAGCCCAGGTGGCGACATTTCTTTTTGGCAGGAATGGCACTCACCATCGGACACGTTTGAATTTATGACGGCAAAAGCCGGTGGCCCTGACGGTATGGCATCCGGTTTCAACAGTTTAGCATGGTCTTCTCTTGACTTGTTCATTCGAGTCGATAATGCTGAAGACTTCCATGGCAATTGGAAGGAATAAGCAAATTTTTCTTTCTGATTGGAATACATTCCTTCATGAAGGATAAGTCAATCCTTCGCGCATGGGCACTCGATTTGCGAGGTTTTCAGAACACATGGTTGCCCATCGGAAACGTGTTCACATCGCCGTTTTTGTACTCACTTTGTTCATGATTCCTGGAGCGCTTACCGCCCTCCAACCCATCGATATGGAATCCTATGAGATGGAATCTCCTGAACTAACCGCTCAAACCATTATTGACAGTGAATTTCCAACAAGCGAAATCATACTCGGCTTTGTCGTCTCTGTGCGAGACCCATCTGAAGTCGAGGCTTTGGATTCGTGGGAGCCTGCACCGTCGATTGACGGTGGCACGCCCGATTACACCAATGTACCTCCAGCGAATCAAATCCTTGCGGCCGGTGAACCTTGGGTTGGTATTTCTGAGCCCAATGGAGGAATCCTTAACCTAACCATCCTCAAGGAAATTGATGGAAAAGCGAAACTCATTCAGGACCACCCGCTTGGCCAATCTCTGAAGCCACTTGTCAACGAGGTCACCGGGCATCAGACCGCAGGCGTTATGTCGTTGGCTGATATATTTCGAGGATTCATGAACAACACTTCCATCCTTACACAACCCGGTCTTTCGCCGCTTGGTGTTCCTGAACCCGCACCAACCAATTGGACAGACTGCTTCCCTCTCGATTGTTTGAGTTTTGATGACGTCAACGTCACGCAAGCGCACATCGATATGGCTGCAGCCAGAATGGCTGAAGGTAGCAACAACGACTTCCTGCGCTGGGTTTCCCTCGATCGCGGTTTTGTCTATGACCCGACCTCGATTCAAGAAGGACCAATCGGAGGTTCACTTGATTCTGAAGGGAAGTGGCAAAATGAAACGATGGGGTACGGCCGTTGGAGTGGCTCCGCTTCATGGTTGCTGGTGCAACTCGACCGAGCATCGCTTGAAGAAGGTGGATGGGAAATCACCTGGAAAGATGCAAAACAGGAAAAATCAATCCGAAATTCAGATGACGGTCTCATTATCGGTGGTTACAGACTCGCAAACAGCGAGCTTGTCCTGCACCCTCCACAATATACCGAAGAATACTGTCAAGAACTCAAGAACGATACGGGATCGGGGTGTTCTGTCGAGTGGACTTACATGGACCTCGAGGGGCTTCTACGATCACACGACCGCACCTCACTGACACTGTTGGTTGGTCAAGGGGTAAACGTTGAAGTGAATCGTGAACTGCAATCTTCGACTGGCTTAATCGTGCTCATGGGCTTCATCATTCTCGGCTTACTGTACGTCAGTTTACGACGTGTAAGTGATGTCGCTATCGTCGTTGTAGCACTTGGCGGTGCATTGCTGTGGATGCAAGGATTCATTGGTCACATCTCAAATCTAACGGGATTTTTCGGCGTCGACATCATTGCTCGCTCGCAGTTCTCGAACCTCCTGCCCATTCTGGTACTTGCACTGGGAATTGATGACTCCCTCCATGCTCTTCATCGTTACAAGGAAGAGCGAAAGCTAGGGAAGACTGCTTCAGAATCCGGAACAATCACTCTAACAAGGGTCGGCCGAGCGATAATGCTCACCTCAATTACAACCATGGCTGCGTTTTCTGCTAATTTGTTCTCAGACATTGCGGCCCTTCGTAGCTTTGGCGTTGAAGCAGCGATGGGAATTCTCGCTGCGTTCCTGCTTACCGGTTTGTGGGTTCCCTTGCTTCGGATGAGTTTTGATGAATGGCTTGAAAATCAACGCGGGAAGAAAATCGAAGAGCGGCAGATCACACACCTTGTCCCTGAACGTTGGCTTCGTGGTCTAACCATCCAAAGCGGTCGGTTCCGAAATTCGATTGTTATCGCCGTCTTAGCGCTACTGATTACCGTTCCTGCAAGCATTGCAATGTCCAATCTTGAGGGCGATTTTGCAGTCGAGGATTTCCTTGATGAATCTTCAGACTTTGCTCTCGGCGTCAACATTGTCAACGAAAGATTCTCTGATGAAGGCGAGCCAGCGATGCTTTTGATCGAAGGAGATGTTCTTGATCCCAGAGTGTATGCTGGCATCGAAGAACTGCGGCAACGGATGAACAAGCCAGAGCCAGGTGTTCCTGAAAAGATAACAAAAACACCTGATGGGAACATCGATTTGCTGGCCCTCGACGAACTGGTGTTCGCCGCTCAAGGCTCACTGGTGCTCAACGACGAACCGTTCAGAGCGCGCGGATGGGACCCTGATGTTGAGGGAAACGGCGTTGGGTGCAACACCACAATGATTGGATTCATCGATACCGACGACCGGGATTGTCTTGCGTTCATGTACGGTTTCCTAACGCTGGAAGGTGTACCTGGAATCGGCCCCATTCCAGACATTCCAGCCAGTCTCGTCAGTCTGTACATCATGCCGAAGGTCGAACTTAACCAAACACAGCCATGGCTCGACATCAACGGTCAACCCGCTGAATATGAGCACATGTTGATTCGTTTTGGTATCACAAGTCCGGAAGATTTCCCAAGTCTTGCCCCAGCTATGGATAAACTCTGGCGAGACCTCGAAGTGTTTACCAACCTCTCGACCGGAACGCATGAAACTGCTGGAACTGCCCCTACCGAAGAGAAACCCTTGACTTGGGTTATGACCACCGGGCGTCCCGTCACTCGTTTTGTTGCATCGACAGAAATGCAAGACGAGATGCAATCCTCGCTTGTTCTCGGTTCGCTGTTCGTATTTGTTTCACTTGCAATCGGTTTCAGATCGATTAAACAAGCCCTTGTTACACTTGGTCCAATCCTTCTCGTTGTTGTTTGGCTGTACGGACTCATGGAGGTATCTGGTGCAAGCCTCAACATCGTTACGGTCACCATCGCCACAATATCCCTGGGCGTTGGCATCGATTATTGCATACATGTGACCGAACGGTATCGTGAAAGTCGTGAGAAAGGTGAATCGCACAAGCAAGCACTGCACGCCGTGGGTGGCGCATGCAGTCTCGCACTTATCGGGAGCGCGGCTTCCGACATCGCCGGATTCTCCGTCATTGCCCTTTCTCCGATGGGTCTGTTCAGCAATTTTGGAATCTTTTCTGCTGCAATGATCTTCTTGTCACTGATTGCCAGTCTGGTGCTAACAACTGCTGCACTTGGTCTGCTTCACCAATTTACAAAGTCAAATTCGGAAGAAGAATAGCATCGGTGTCTTCTTGAAGGGTATTGGTGACGGTCGTACGCGGTCGAATGGGTGGTCCCGTCGGCGGTAGGTGATGCAATGGTTGATGAAACGACACCTGAGGACGATGAGGATTGGATGAAATACGCCAATTCAGGATTCGGTTCAACCGATTACTCGCTGTGGGATGACGTCCAAGATTACGAAGAGGAACCGGAGGCTTTCCATGAACCAGAACAACTTGACTCACATACCGAAGAAATACCCCGTGCCCCATCCCCTGCAGGTCTGAAGCACCTCGTTCGCATGGGTATTTGCAATTCGTGTTTGGGGCGTCTTGGTGGGAAACGGTCGTTTCAACAAACCAACGAAGTCTCGGGTCAAAACATACGTGATTCAATTGTCGAAGGAAACCAACGACTGATGAACATCCGTACCGAAATTCCATTGTGTCCATTCTGTGAGAATTTATTCGAAGAAGTGGATTTGCTGGCGGATCTGATCGAGGACTCCATTCGCGGATATGAAATTCGGAAGTTGCAGATTGGCACCCGTTTCCCAAAAGATCAGGTTGAACAGGAAGAAGGTATTCGAAAACAGTATGCTGCCGTTGGCTCAGATGCTTTGAAACCGTCGCTTGTAAAGTCAATTTCAACAATCCTCAATGAACGATTGGATGACGTTTCCATCGTCAACGACAAACCTGACATCCTGGCTCTCATCGATGTGCTTACCCTCACGGTGAAGCTCGATGTTCGCAGTGCCTACGTCTATGGACGTTACAAGAAGCATGAACGTGGAATTCCACAGACGCGGTGGCCATGTCGGGCATGCAAAGGTCGAGGGTGTGTCAGATGCAACAACACTGGACAACAATATCCCTCAAGCGTTCAAGATTTGATCGGTAATCCATTACTTGAGTTGTTTGAAGGAGCCGAACATGCATTTCATGGAATGGGTCGTGAGGATATCGATGTTCGCTGCCTAGGTCGCGGACGCCCATTTGTTCTGGAGATTAAGGAACCAAAGCGTTGGGACATCGATTATGAGATGGCGATGGCGGTTGTCAACCAACAAGCCGATGGCTCCGTGGAGGTCACCGACCTTCGAAAATCGAATCGAAGTGAAGTCGTTCGTCTCAAAGATACACCTGCTGAAAAGTCCTACACCATCCGTTTCCGAATCGAACCTCTCACTCAACCGGAGCTCGACATCTTGACCGCACCGCTCGACATGACCAATGAAGACGTGCAAAAGCGCGGGCGTGGTCGTCGAAAACATCGCCGAAGGGGCGATCGTAAAGACAATCCAAGCAAACCTCTGGAACGCATCGAGCGCACAGTGCTTGAAGAAACCGAACTTAAGAAAATGAAAAAATCTGAGTTGGTTGAATTGTGCGTTGAACGTGAATGTGAGGGGAAAGGTGTCAAAGCAGTCCTCATCGAAAATCTCCTTGCAACAAACCCACAACCTGTTGAAACCTTACCGCTTCCGAATGAAGCAACGATTCTGGAGATGATTGAAAAATTGCAGGGGACCAATCTTGCTCAGCGGACGCCAGAACGTGTTGCTCATCGGCGTGCAGATTTGGTTCGAAGAAGGAAAGTGATTGAGACGAATGATGCGAGGGTCGAATCCAATGAATCCGGTCCAATCGCAGTTGAATTTACACTTCGCTGCGAATCAGGAACCTACGTCAAAGAAACCGTTCACGGAGACGACGGTAGAACACAGCCCTCAATCGCCTCATTGATTAAGGCAAAATGCACTGTTGAGTGGCTTGATGTTGGAGATGTCCACGCCGATTGAATGGACTTGATTCATCGCGGTGCTTATATGCAGTGGGTAGGTCGCAGAAATGCCTCGAATCAGCGTAATGCAATTTTCGAACCGTGGAGGTCAGTCAAATGAAGCGATCCAAGGGACAACGAGTTGGAACACGAAGCATTCTTCGTCGACGTCGAAAAGACCGTTCTCGAACGTACATTAACCGCATTATGCACAACTATGAGGAAGGCGACAGGGTTGCCATCGTCTTGGACGGAAGTCAGCAGATGGGCATGCCCCACCGACGATTCCATGGCCGAACAGGATTCATCCAGAAGCGCCAAGGTGTAGCGTGGGTTGTCTCCGTAAAGGACGGAAACATGCAAAAAACCGTGATTGCACGTCCAGAACACCTACGCCCTCTTGAGTGAGTGATCATCATGACAGAAGAAGAAAAAATCGTTGACTTTGCAACCGTTCGCGACCTGCTGCTCGGTGCACAAGAACGCCGCAAGGATTTGACATACGAACAGCGCGCTGCGCTCTTTCACGCTGAGTGGGCTGCAAGCGACAATCGCAATGGATACCCTACCGATGCTGGTGTCTTTGCAGACCTGAAGGATGCTATCGCACAACTTCCTGCTTTCGAAAAGTATCCAGAGCTCGCTGCAAAGCTCGCTGAACTGATGCCGATCAGCGAAATCGAAATCAAGGCAGTCATGGCAAGCCGACGGGCTTCCATTGACGATGGAGACATAAACGCCATCATCGAACTTGTCCGACAACATGTCGGCATTGAATAAACTCAGTAACTGGAAGTGATTGCCGTGAGCCGCCCAGGCCGTGATTACACGCCTCGAAAATTCAACAAAGCAAAACCGAGTGTCGACACCTCGATGCCGGCTCCTGCCACTGGCCGCAGAGAAATCGCTCAGCCACAGAAAAAACCCAACAACGCACCCAATCGGGCTCAGCAACGTCAAGGTGGTCGAACAGGTCAGCGTCAACAACGATCCCAACAGCGTCGACGAGAGGGGCAGCCGCTTTACGATGCAACGTGGATTCGCGTTGTGGAACACGACATTGCAGAAGGCGTTGTGACTGGATTCACTGAAGACAGCGTCATTCCTTGTCGCATTGCCATCGAATCAGATGAAGCACTTTTGCCAAGTACGAGAGTATACGTCGGAGGAGATGGAAAGGGCTCTCCAGAAGGAGATATCCTCGGTGGTGCACGGATGGATAAGATGACCAATTCTGCGAAACTTGATTTCCCGCTGATTCTTCAATTGTTCGTCGAAGAGCACGGGCAACACTTTGTTGAGGCCTTTTTCAATAAAGCAGGGAATCTCTCCTTGAAGCAACATGCTTTTGAGTTGCTCTCAGGTATCGGCAACAAAAAAGCGTTGCAAATGGCAGCTTTGAGAGGTTCGTCAGGATTCTCTTCCATGCAAGAACTCGATGAAAAATGTGGAATTGAATCAGCCGAACTTCTTGCTCGAAGGTTCTTTGCAGAAGTGGAAGACCGTACGCTTCAGCCTCGACTCATCGACCACCTGTTCCCGGTGAATGCATGAAATCTGCACGAGACTTAATCGATCGTCTCCGGTCCTATCAACCTCCAAATACCGACTTAGGTCAACACTTCCTTCATAGTGATGACATGATTGGGCTTATGGTCAGCATTGCAAAGGTCGATGCCCACGATCACGTCTTGGAGATTGGTCCAGGACCAGGTACACTCACGCATCGATTGCTGGAGACGGGTGCAAAAGTCACTGCAATCGAAATTGATGATGCACCAATATTTCATCTCAATGAAACGTTTCGTAAAGAACTGCAGACAAACCAACTGACGCTTCATCAGGGTGATGCATTGAGCATTGACTGGCCGGAAGACATTACCAAAGTTGTAGCAAACATCCCGTACCAAATTTCCTCTCCATTAATTAAGAGATTAACCCAATACCTCAAGCAACAAAATACGCCGATGCTTCAGGTCGTCATTATGGTTCAACTTGAATTCGCCCAACGCCTTTCAATGCGCCATCCTTCAGACGTGGGTTCACTTGGTCTAACCGTTGCATTGGATTGGAATGTTCACGAGCACCACACCGTCCCACCTCACCACTTTATTCCACAACCCGATGTTCAATCGATGGTCGTTGAAATGCAGCCGCATGAAAGGACGTTTTCCGTCGATAAACGACTCTTACGTCAGATCATCCATCATGTGTTCGATCAACGGAGAAAGAAACTTCGAACGATACTCAAGAACCCCCCTCGCCGTATTTCTCGAATCAAAGGATGGCATAAGCAGCGATGGAAAAACGCAGTTCAAGCACTGCAAAATCTCGAGGTGATGGACGCTCGTCCAGAAGAATTGCAAATGGAAGATTGGATTGCGCTCACGGAGAAGGTTGAAAAAGGCTCGATGTGATGTTTATTACTAACCAAGGGCATGGGAGGGTTTTCTTAGGAAGGTCCCCTCGGCTGTGATTGTCGGAGAGGATGATATGGCAAAGAAAGACACCTACCTCGCACTGCTTCGTCGTGGAATCGATGACTCAACCGCACAGCTTCTTGCTGATGCGGGCCTTAAAATCGGCGACCTCAAGAAGATTGATGCCGAAAAACTGGTTGAGAATTACGGTCTCAAACAAGACATCGCAGAAGGGGTCATCAGCATTATTGCCGCAGGACCTCAAAGTCATGGTAAAGAGCGTTTTCTCGCAAAAGTACTTGCTCCAGACCGTAAGCAGGAAAGCCGCATTGAGGAAATGCGCTTCAAGCGAAAACAAAAAGACGTGCTCAGCGAACTTGCAGAGCAAAAGGAGCGAATCAAACTCGCAAAGGTTACCGCGTTTAAGGACAAGAAACTCATTATGAACCGCCTTGGCAAAACCGTTGAGTTGATTGTCAAACTTGAAAACAGCCTCGACGATGAAGGAAAAGACGATCAGAAAGTAAAGATTCGAGACCAACTCGAGACTCGAGGCCTAGAGGCTGCACGAGACCACGAATTGCTTGAACTTGAAGGGACTCCCCAGGACATTGTTGACTTCCGTCGCAAGCACGTTCCATCCCTTATCTTCCATGCCTGTCCTGAGTGCGGAGAAGAAATGGATCCTCGACAGTCCCGTGACATGGATCGAGGTGATGAATATGCCCTCATCTGTTGGGAATGCGAACAAAGCTTCACACCATCGCTCAGCGATATGGTCAATCTACGTCTCGAAAACGGTACAAGGATCACCATCGATGTTGACAAACCGCCACGTAATCCTGTTCCACCTAAACCAGCAAACATGGGCTATGCCGACGTAAACGAGCAACTCCGTAAGGATCTGGAAGCAACGGGTGCAACAGCCGACCTTATCAGTGCAGAGATTGAGTCTGCTGGGCTCACCGGTGGATTGATGGACATCAACGACTGGATTGACCAAACTCTTGCTGTCAAGGGTTACATTCAGGCACAAGAAGACCGAGAAGATTTCATCCTCCGTACCGGTGCTGGTGCAACCAAATTCAACAAGTGGATGAAGAAGGCTGGCCTGTTCTTCAACAAGCAAACAGGCCGCTGGACTCGGAACAAACCAAGTCGTTGAGGTGTTACCATCACTCAGGAAGACGTCATTCGATTCTTCCGAGGAGTTCAGTTGCTCGGACAAGTAACCGTTAAGCCGGATATACCGCTTGCAAAACTTGCAAAATTGGCAGGTGTTGACATCCCAACCAACTGCACCTCAGGCACGTGTGGAACATGCATGATCACGCTGATTAAAGGCCATGTACCGCTTCCTGAAACACTTCCTCCGGGTCTTGATGAAGACATGGTTGAGGAGCAAGCACGACTCGGTTGCATTGGATGTCCAATGGGGGACGTTGACATCGACGTGCGCCCTCCCCTTTGAGGTGGTGGAATGTTTGAGGAGTGGGGAGGAGTTGAATGGATGCTCCTCGTCATCAACGTTTTGGCCCTGTTCATTGCTGGGCGATTTTTGGTTAACAAACTGAAGAGCAAACTCAAGGAAGTTGAAGACCGACAAGCCTTGCACCGGCGGATGAAAAACTCTTGAGTTGGGTTCAAGAACCTTCGACAATAAGCATTTGCATGGGCGAAAATGAACCAACTCCTGTTGGCAAATTTGTCCAATCATTGCGCGCCCGTATACGTTCAGACAATCGAAACCAACATTGCCTGTTGAAGGGTGAAATCAGCCAATGGAAACCCTACCCTTCTGGACATACGTACTTTACTTTACGCGATGATGGAGGTCAAATCAGTGCAGTCATTTGGAAAGGCAGATGTCGAATTCCATCTGGAATTAAAGACGGCCAAGAAGTTCTTGTCATCGGGAGTGTCGATTTGTATCCGGCTCGTGGACAAGTGCAAATTGTTGTTGAACGAATAGAACCCATTCAGAAAATCGGTTCGTTGGAACAACAAAAACAGAAGCTTTTGCTCCAATTGCGACAAGAAGGTGTGCTCGATCGACCAAGGAAATCCCTACCCACATTTCCAAAACATCTTGTTATCGTAACTGGAAAAGGCTCTGCTGCATTAGCAGATATGCTCCAATTGTCTCAATCGCGGTGGCCTGGTATTCGAACAACGGTAATCGGCGTTACCGTTCAAGGCGACCGAGCGGTTGAGGAAATCGTTCGGGGACTTGCCGTTGCTCGTATGCTCAATCGCGAAAGCGTTGCAGCGTCGCTCTCAGTTCCGCCTTGCGATGCCGTTATCGTAGGACGTGGCGGAGGGTCGCCCGAGGATTTGTGGGCATTCAACCTTGAACCCGTAGCACGTGCTATTGCTGCAATGCCAATGCCTGTTGTTTCCGCCGTGGGTCACGAATCCGATGTACTTGTTAGCGACCTGGTTGCCGATGTTCGGGCATCAACGCCGAGTCATGCAGTGGAATGTTGTGTGCCCTTGGTCGATGATCTTCTGGCTTATCTTTTGGATTGTGAAGATCGAATGATGCAAGGTTCGCTACGGCAACTGAGTGATTCACGTCAACAATTGGAGCAACTCAAACTCCGCTTACAGCTCGCTCCACAAAAAGGAGTTTCACAAGCGGTTCGCCACCTTGAACGTCTTGGCAATGAC
>PBSP01000088.1 GCA_002726845.1 Methanobacteriota archaeon
TCTCGTGGTTTCCAATCATCGTGATTGCAACTCCGATAAAGAACGTGATTGCAAGCCAGATGAGAGGTGCCCATGACTCGGCAAACGTTTGATTGGTCCAGAATCCATTTTCGTACCACGAACCGACGAGGTAAAGTCCCCAAAGCGATGAAAGCGTCATTGCTCGGGTGAACCAACGCTCTGCAATCATTCCAGAAACGATAATCGCCACAATTCCAGTCAAGAGTGCAGAATAGTAGCCGACGAAACCGTTGGCATCGACACCGAAACTGTAGAGGCGGAGGCGATCTTCAACGCTACCTTGGTCGAAATGCCAAATTGTGGCGAGATGGGCTGCCGCCCAAATGAACAGAGCGATTTGCAGAGGCAAGGCTTGGCGGTTCCAGCCACCGTTTACGGTGTTGAAAGCAAACCAGCCTTTGTCTCCTGCAGGGTTGAGCGTACCCCTACCTGCAACACCTGAAAGCAGCCCCAAGATGGCAAACACGGTAAACCAGGTGAAGAAGACGAACCCAAGTGCGCTTTCTCTTAGCATAGTGCCGTACGGTTGAGCCACTGTGTTGTCTGGAAGATAGCCTTCGGCTGCGGCAGCTGCAGCGGCAATATCGAAAGCGGCGTGAACACCGACACCAGCGAAAACGAGCATCGTCATCCATTCGTGACGCTCCCGTGAGTCGAGAAGATAACCACCGAAAAGCACAGCAAAGAATGTGAAGCCAACGAATCCGTCGGTTTGCAACTCAACGGCTGCGCTTCCAACAAGAGCGAGGGCAAACATGACGAGGGAGATACGTGTTTGGGAAATCGACTCTGGAAGGGTTATGATTTGGCGGAGGATGCGAGGTGTGACAGCCAAGAGGCCAGCAGCACCGGTTGCGATGATCGGTGTTAACGCATCGCTGTTGTTCAATTCGACGTCGATTGACATGAAGCCATCGACGAAGTTCGCTAGTAGCGCAATCAGCACTGCTAATGGGGCGATTAGCCAACCCAAAACAGCGTGTTGCGAGGTCTTAGATACCTTTTCCATTGTTTTCCCTCAGAGGATTGCTCGACAGCAGCAAGGCTGGAGCATTTTGGCCACTTTTGACCCTCTTTTAACAATGACGATGCAGAAGGTGGTGAAATCGAGGGACGTCATCGAAATTTAGGAACGCAAAGCACGATGACCAATGTCCGTCCGGTGATGCGAACCTGCGATGTGGATTTGACCGAGGCGCTGGTAGGCTGAACGTTGTGCTTCTTCAAGAGATGCTGCAATCGACGTGACGGAGAGGACGCGCCCTCCCGAAGAAACGAGATTACCCGAGTCATCGAGTGCGGTACCTGCATGGCTTATCCACGTGCTTGAATCATCCAAGGCAACTTCAGCGCCGGTGATTTTTCGGCCCTTTGCAGCTGATTTTGGATAGCCCTCAGATGCCAGAACGACGGTTAGGGCATGATGGGGTTTGAAACCTACTTCCATCTGAGCAAGCGCATCACTTGCAGCATTGAACAACAGTTCACCAACATCGACATCGAGCAAAGGAAGCGTAACCTGACATTCAGGATCGCCAAACCGTACGTTGAATTCGACAACGTACGGGTCACCGTTTTCGTCAATCATTAGCCCGACATAGAGAACCCCTCGATAAGGGACGTTCATGGAGGACAGGTACGAAAACATCGGTTGAACAATACGTTCGAGAACTTTGTTGTGGATGGGTTGTGTTACGACGGGTGCTGGACAATAAGCCCCCATGCCACCTGTGTTTGGTCCTTTGTCGCCGTCGTAGGCGCGTTTGTGATCTTGACTTGGTGGCAAGCAAACAAAACCCGACTGATCCATAACAACCAGCATGCTGGCCTCTTCTCCAGGCAAAAATCGCTCGAGAAGAATGTGACCGTCCGATTCAATTGACCGTTCAATAAACTCAACGGCTTCCTCGTAATCCGTGGTGACAACGACCCCTTTTCCACCAGCAAGGACGTCGCGCTTGATCACCCATGGGTTCTGCGAACGGGCATCAAGGCATGCTTTGATGTCGGTTTTTGCGTCAAGGACATCGTACTCTGCAGTAGGTACACCCGCAGCGTCCATGGCTTTCTTTGCGAACAACTTCGAACCCTCAAGTTCGGCATGCATTTGCTGTGGACCAAAGCAAGGAACACCGTTTTCAATCAACCGATCAGCGAGACCCTCGCAAAGGGGTGCTTCAGGGCCAACAACAACAAAATCGACTTCGAGGTGCTTTGTCAATTCAACCAATCCATCAATATCGGAAGCGGACACATCATGGTTGCGACCGTAATGACGGGTTCCAGCGTTTCCTGGTGTTGTGTGAATCTCACTTATTGAAGCCGATTCGTGCAGCGCAAGACAGAGCGCATGTTCGCGTCCACCACCACCAACAACGAGGACCCTTCGACCCATGCTTTGCCCTATTGCATTGGGCTGATAATTCAACCGCTTCAACGTTCAGACGATGAGAGTCTTCAAAGGCCGAGCGGTTCGTCCTAACACCATGAGCGACGTTGATGCAGCAACCGAAATGAGTCTTGTTTTGCTCGCTTTGATGACATTGTGGCTTTACCTTCCTGGCTTCATCGCAAACACCTTTGCAATGATGTGGGGAAAATGGCTTCCGAAAACAGGATATGGGCCTTGGCCCATTGACCGCGGTAAGGTGATGAAAGACGGGAATCGAATGCTTGGAGACGGCAAAACGTGGAATGGGCTTATTGGTGGTTCATTGACTGCAGGATTGCTGTGCATGCTTCAAGTTGCTCTCGTAGGCACAACGTTTGAAGAGGCGTCTGTTTTCATAACCCCACTGACAGGTTCAGAAGGTGCTTGGTTTTCCGTCGGTGGGCCATGGATAACCGCATACATCTTGGGTTCTTTCCTTGGTTTTGCCTGTCTTCTAGGAGACATAACGGGTTCATTTTTCAAGCGACGACGTGGCTTGAAGCGTGAGGGGGATGTGTCCAGCAAAGCACCGTTGTTGGATACCCTACCTTTTGCAATCATGGTCTTTTTGTTCGGTCAGCTGTTTTTAGGATCATCACTCCTTGCAGCACCTGAATTGCTTCTTCCGATGCTGATTATTGTGGTCATCACTCCACTTCTCCACCGTTCGTTCAACCTCATTGGTTATGCGATTGGTTGGAAGGATGTACCCTATTGAGAAGAGAAGGATTGATGATTGTCCTCCCTCTGGGAGTACCATGCGCACTGCACCGTTTCTCGCTGTACTCCTGCTGACGTCCATAGCACTCTCTGGCCTAGGTTTGGCTGCACCTCCAACAGAAGGCAATACCGTGACTGTAACCGATTCGGAGACGTGGGTTGGTGGTTCCTTTGAGGGAACCGTCGTTGTTGCAGAAGGCGGTGCCTTGCAATGGTCCGGTGAGGTTGCAGTTAAACAGAATTCGAAAATCATCGTCGAAGAGGGTGGAACACTTCACATGGAAGAAGTCACTATGGTTGGAGAAGGTATCGCTTCAACGTTGTTGATTTATGATGGAACAAACGTCACTGTTGATGAGAACATTGACGACGATGATGCGACATTGAACGTTTACTTTAACATCGATGTTCCTGAAACAGCATATCTCAACCTCACGGTGGGTGATGCAACCACGAACAACATCACCGGTGAAAGCGCTTCATTTACCGTGGATTTAACGCAACCTGTTGACATACTTGTCGATCACAACTACCCTCTTCGACTTGGAATCGCATACATCGAATTGTTTCATTCCAACGCCGAATTGCTGACCATCCCTGCAGAAGATTTGGTCCAACAAGGAGGAAACGTTATTTGGAATGCAGCGGCTTTCGATGTGGAAAATTACGGTGCTACAATCATCAAAGATTCGATGATTCAAGGAGCCAACATAACCTGTGTAGAAACATGTTCAATCGAGGAATCCTATCTTTACGGTAGCGGACCCATTCAGGTCATGGATGGTTCACACATCAACTTCGAAGAGTCGACAATGCTCGGTTCGCGAACCGATGAAGACATCATCCTTCACGATCAAGCAACAATCAATTATGAAAATTCAACCGGAACAGGAGGATACACCGACGCTTGGATTCGACTCCTTTCCAAGCGAGAACTTGTGGTAAACGCCCCAACAGCCACCGTCACAGCAACCGGAATTGGTTACAATGGAAACACCATCAACACCGTCATCATCGGCGACCCTCTCGATCCAAGCACCTGGAACGTCAACATTGGAACCAGCGAGCATAAACGCATCGTTGAATGGGTCGATGGAAACGGCGTCTACAACAAAGAAGCAGGGACCATCAAAATCACTGTGGAAAGCAATTGGGGCAACTTCGTTGCTGACGCGGCAGCACCCCAAGTCTCAAGCGCAACCATCGACGTTGTGTATCCCCAATTGAGCATCGACAAAGTCGAGCCTGAGTCTGTAACCGGTGAGACCAACAGAGGAAAAGGTGTCATGGTCACCATCTCAAACATCGGTACTGTCGCTGCAGATCCAAACGTTCGTTGCTACGTCGACGATGTAGAAGCGCAAACGACTGCCAACTCGGCAGACTGGGCTGTTGTGCCTGGACAGACGAAGGATGTGCCCATTACTTGGTATCACAACTCCGATGGAGCTGTCAAGCTGGATTGTCGGTTCCTTTACCCCGACGTTCTTGAACCGGTGAGCGAAACCATTTCGAGTGAAACCGGTACGAAATCTAGCGAAGTTTCATGGACTACAGCAGAGGAAGTTGAAGACCTGCCTCTCGTGTTGTACGCTGTAATAGTCATATTGGTACTGCTTCTGACCGTTTTTGTCGTCATACAAGCACGAGTAGCGAAACTTGAAAGAAAAGAATACATGGCTGGAGAGATGGACGAAGAGGAAACGCCTTTTTGGGATAATAAGGAAGATTAATTGCTCGATTCTGCCCTACAAGAACAGCATCAGACCTCAGAATGCGGACGAAATCTATGCATTGTGTCCCGGCAATTTGGAAAGAAGCGTCGCCTCATCGACAACACGTTCCTTGCATTTTGGAGGAAACGGAGCGATTCCAGCAAGCGCTTGCGAACACCAAAATATTGTTTGTGAGTTGAATTCTTCAAACCACTCTTTGGTTGCATCACCGTTGGAACGCAGCTGTTTGTAGGATTCCAGTGCCTGCAAAACTTGGTGTATCCAAGGGTGGCCCTCTGGGCCAAACACACCCGATTCTTCGCTTCTTTCGATCGCTTTCTGGAGTAAGGATTCGGCAGTAACCATCCAATCGTTGTCGTTTTCAATGGATGTGTTTTGTTCATTTTCGAATCCTTTGAGAACGACGGCTGTTGCCTCGCAGAGCCAAATGTCTCCATGATTGACTGCCCATCCCCAACCGTCTTTCTTGGAAGCAGCCGCTTTGAGGATGGATATCGCCTCATCCCACCTCCCTTGTAGAATGCATTCCATACCGTCGTACCACATGAATCGAGCCGCCTCAAGCAGCCTTTTCTGATAGCACCCGTTCAGGTTTTGCTCTGCGTAGTACTTTACCCCCGAATCTCCAAATGTAAGGGCATATCCGAGGTACAATTCACATTCATACAGGGTGTTTTCCAACAATTTGTGAACGTTCATGTGAAATCCACCGAGGTGCGCCCACCATCGACCGTTGTCAAGTCGAGGATTCTGTTCGGCAATGTCTTTCAGTTTGTTGAGTTCTTTGAGCATACGATCGCAAACGGCACGCGTAGCAAGTTCGTTTCGCTCCCAAAGCCCCCAGATGTTGTTTAAATTGTTGAGAATTTCCATCGCCTTGGAACGGGCTTTGGATTGACGTTTTGTGAAGGATTTAACATCAAAGTCATTGGGTGGTAGATTCTGTTGGACCTCAAAGGTGACCTCAAGACGTACGATACCAATGGTTTCATCCATCCAATCAACCGTGCTCACTGCGACAAATTCGACCGAATAAGCAGATTCTCTGTGTGGGTCGAAACGGACAACACCGCTCAACGAACCGTCATCCGAAAAAACGATTCCAGGAGGTAGTCGAACCAATGTTGGAGCCTGCATAAATCCAGTCTTACAATTTGGGAAGTTTTCAGGAGTGAACATCAATTGGTCACCAACACTTAGGACACCCAAGTCAACCTCGTATCGGGTTATGTTGAGATTGTTGCGGGATGCACAACGATAATGTTCACTGTACAATTCAACGTAGCTCCATTGGTTTGGGCAGTCGTTGCAACAATGGCAACGACCGCTACGATACGATTCGTACCCCAATCCGTTCGCATCTTGGTTGCAACTGAGGTTGTTCTTACGTTCTCCGACTGTACTGTGCTCACCGTCCATTAATGCGGTGGATTGGAATGTTGCGAGGGCGTCAGAGCGTTGAAGGATTCGGATATCTTCAGGCATGGCCTGACGACAGAAACGATCGTCATCCTCTGGAACATAAATGAGACTTTTATCATCGTCCACGAGTACCTGATAGGGTGCAAAGAACTCCTCTGGCCAGGTTGTTTCCCGATAGTTGAGTGCGATGATGGTTCCCAATTTCCAGCCAGCTTCTCCAAGATTGCACAAAACCTTGTCTCCGACTGCAAACCGATACTCGATCACGAAAACCACTCCATAAAACCGACCAGTATTTTTTGAAAGAAGATTGACTTAATCTAATTTCGTTTTACTAGGAACAACACAATGTTGTCGCTCAATTGCCTGTGTCAAAGTACTCAAGAAGAAAAATCAACCACTCCGATACACATTTGGCATACGTTTTGGCGAATTCGTGTTTAACATGCTTCCATGCTCGGATCTGGCTTTTGCGAATCGCTGTTGCTGTTATAACTCTCAAAATCCAAATCCCATGCCACATCAGAATCAACAATGGATTCAGTTGATGAAGAACCTTCTGTGTTCATTCCTTCGTAAAATGAGTTGTGTATGCGGACTTCAAAAGTATAGCAACCGTCGCCGTTGTCGCTGTAATCCATCGCATCTAGACTGAGGTATTCTCCTCGTGCATCGTCGTTTGTATCTCCGGGCATAGCGAACCAACCGTTGATTGTAACACCCGAATCACCTTTGCAGGAGATACCATCTGCTCCATTTACTTCAATTGTTGGGAATCCTTTTTCTGACGGATTGGAACAATCCGTGCTGTCGTAAACTACCGAACTACCTTTCAAAATTCTTAGTTCGAGTGTGTAATCAGACTCAACCCATATTCCTCCAGTGTTAGAGTGCCATCCTGCATCTTCATGCCCATGAGAACTGGGAAGAAGACCTGCCATCATTTCGACAAGAATTCCGTCGACTCGCTTATCGTTTCCACCATCGGTTGATTCTTGTTTGATAATGGGAGATATCCGAACGCCAGAATCTTTTACTTCCCGTGTCATGATTTCCGGGTTTATCTCCACACTTTGGGTAGTGCTTCCCGAGGTAACCTCCAGAATGTACTCAACTTGTGTTGTCGTAACATCACAGCTTGATACGCCGCATGCCCAAGCGTTTCCGATAAAGATCTCCTCAATTGGGACATCAAAGCGCGCTGCATCTGAAGAAAGCGTCTTACTACCCGTCCACATCACCTCGCCGTTTGCTTTCACCGCAGCATCAACCTCTGACGCAGAGCCAATGACGCGAAATGTCAACTCATTCGAATCTTCCTTGATTTCCAAATCCGCGATTCCGAATGAACTCTCAGGCATGACCATCGAAATTCCGTAAGGGCCTGCTGCGAGGAGGACAGCGAGCACTGCCGCACCACCCATGCGCACGGGGTCAACACCGGCTTCCGACATGTTTTGTCCAGCATACAAAGCACCGATTCCGACAATAAGTACGGTTATGACGACGATAAGTCCCCACGATCCACCTTGCAGAGAGAGAAGACCACCAACAACAATCACTGCCCACCCA
>PBSP01000089.1 GCA_002726845.1 Methanobacteriota archaeon
ATTGAACAAGACCACATCCCTGGTGCAAAGAAGGGTGATGATGCTCACGATGCTGCTGTTATCGGTGACACGATTGGTGATCCTTTCAAGGACACCTCTGGTCCATCGCTCAACATTCTCATCAAATTGATGTCCATTGTGGCAGTCGTTCTTGCTGGTACTGGCAAGCTCACTGACAGCGGACTTCTCTGAGACGTTTGAGCGTTAGCCTCTTGAACAGGGGCCGATAGGCTGAACCATGCATGCAACGCATCGTGGCCTGTTTTTGGTTGCCTTGTTGCTTTGCATGAGCCTTGCCGGTTGCACCAGCAACGACACCCCATCAAGTGCGAACAGCATGACGGAGGAAGAAAAACAACTGCCTGAGTGGAGCATAGGCCAAAATTGGCTTTACACCTTTATCACGCCTCAATTCGGAGAGGACAGTGCACGGCTTGTGGTGGCCGAAATCGACAACGGCTCTGGAGAATACATCCTCGGTATATCCTCAGAGCGTGAAGCACAACGGCATGCGGTCATCAACCATAACCCGTTTTTGGGACGCATGACCGTCGATGCACTTGGCGTGTACGAAAATGGTGAGCCTCAAACCGTCTTCTCCTTCCCTTGGACCGTAGGTGACCGATGGCCGTTCACATTGTTCGGACAAGAATGGGAAGCAGAAACCGAATCACTCGACAACGGCAACGCCCGTGTTGATGCTGAATCCGCAGAAGGCCATGAACTGTCCTACACATTCAGTGGGAGCAAAGGGTTCCTTGAACGGTTGGTGTGGCGAGATGCTGATGGGCAAATACAACTGCGCATGGATTTGAACATCGCTCGAACATCCTACAACGGGGACGTCTTCTTCTATCGAGCACGCGATCTTCTGGACAGTTTGTACGAAGAGAACGATCAAGAGATTTACGATTCGTTCTTTGATTCTGGCCATCCATCCGAAGGTGATTGGGATACCTTGGTCTGGTATCTCGATGTTGAAATTGCATCAGGTGCTGGTGGTTCGGGTTCACTCTCGATGAAAGATCACGCAGGTGCATCTCCATTGACACGCGCTTGGGGCTCGGGTGCAACCGAAAAAGGTGCAATTGGAACCATTCCATCAAACTCAGGAGATTATTCACTCACCGTCACGGTTCGAGGTCAATCGTCTTACATCCATCTCAAAGTTGCCGGGGCTCTCGTGTTCCAGTGGACTCTTTGAGGTGGTGAAAGTGCCGACACTCATCATGATGCACGGGATGACCGGTACGTCAGAAATGATGCGACCTTTTGCAGAGAAGATTCTTCCAGAGGGTTGGACCTTGCTTGTTCCAGATGCTCGGTTTGATCATCCCCGCAGAGGCAAAACATGGTGGCGTTACGAAGAGGACAATCCGGATGTTACACGCCGATTGCACCTCTCACGGCGAGAATTGATGGATGTTGACTCCTCTCTGTCCCAACTTGAAAAGTTGATTTCTGAACAGGCACCACTCGGTCCTTTGGTGGTTGGTGGTTTCTCTCAAGGGGGAGCGATGGCGCAAGAAATGCTTCAACTTCCGCTTGCGGATCGAATCGTCGGTATTGTTGCTTTGAGTACGCGTCTCGTTCGTCCAATGGAACTTCGACTTCGACTGGAAGATCTCGATAACAAGCGAATGTTCTGGATGCACGGTATCAGGGACGTGAGAGTTCCTATCGAGGACGGCTGGGCCGTTGCTCACCTGTTTGAGGCAGCAGGTTGGAGTGTTGAGCTTGTGGAACATGAAAAGGGGCACATGATTCCAACCGAGCATCATGATGTCTTGCTCGAGTGGCTTCAGGAATTCAACCATTGATTGGATATCGAGTGAGTTCATCAAAGCCACCGATAAAGATCCGATCTTGTCCACGCAAATCAAAGATAACCGGCACTGTGCGATGCAGGGTTGCTTGGACAACTTCATCCCGCAATTCAGAAGGATAGTCATCGAATGAGAGTTCAATAAAGGGCAATTCTTTTTGATTCAGAAATCGCTTTGCAGCAGTGCAATACCCACAGAATTTTCCGGTGAAGACAAGAAAATTTCCTTGATGTTGCTCAAGCAGTTCCGTGAACATGGTTCAAGTCAATCGCAGAACTATTTCAAGGCATGGTGATTCTCACATAACCAACTGTTGAAATACAACATAGCACTAGAACACTCATGGATTCCTATGTTCTGGTTCTTGCAGCCTCTTCTGGTAAGAATCTAGAACTAGCTCATCGGTTCTGCGAAACCTTCGCCAGCAAAGGCATAGGAAGCGAAGTTGTCGATTTGACCACATTGCATTGGCCGGTTTACATTCCTGAACTCGACGGAAGCGATGAGCATGAACCTGAAACATCTGAACTTTCTGATTTGATTCTTAACTCCAAGGCGTTGGTCGTTTGCGCCCCTGAATACAACGGCATCATGCCTCCTGCTCTCAACAATACCATCGCATGGCTTTCGGTTCAGAGCGACGATTTTCGCCGTCTCTTCAACAACCGCACCGTTCTGCTCGCCACGCACAGTGGGGGAGGAGGTGCTCATTGCCTAATGGCAATGCGTCATCAGTTCTCATTTCTCGGAAGCAATGTTATTGGACGCACGCTGACCTTGAACAAGACAAAGTCGTTCTCTCAGGAGACCATGGACGATCTTGTCGAACGTGTCTTGCAGTAAATCCAGAATTCTGGCTTCTCGTTTGGAATAGGATGTGCCTCAGTGGATTGGCAGGATTCACTCGCAAGGTTCCAGGGTATGCACGGATGTTGTTGGAAAAGCAGCGTGCAATGGCCAATGGTTATGAACAAGAGGTGACACGGAATGTCATTGGCTCGTGTGGTGTAGCCAGGTCCATCATCGCGGGTTTTCATCCCGCTGACCCGGGTTCGAATCCCGGCACGAGCACTCATCCTCAAACGTGATGCTGCGCTGCATAACGTTCCGTAAAGCATCCTTTAACATTCAAGGGGGGTAGTACAGCACTCCATCAAGCAGCGTTTGAATTCGATGGATTCTTTTTGTTGAACCACCATGCGACAGCAGCAAGTATCGCTAGAAGCAATACCGCCATGAGTATCTCATGATCAAGCAACCAAACGACCGCATCCATCGCAGCATCCCCGTAGAGATAAATCAGCACAGCTTCGATACCAAATCGCAGCCCACGTCCAAAAATCCCTGCGATAACAAACGGTCGTAATTTCATGTCACTGGCGCCTGCAATCCATCCAAACACTTTGTAGGGAAGTGGGGAAACTGCAGCGATGAACATGCCCCATGTGCCGTACCGTTCGAACAAATATTCCAAGCGCTCACGGTGTTGAGGTTTACCAAACCTGTCGAGCAATTTTGTGCCAAATCGTTTCCCAAGGGCATGTCCTATTACGGCTCCCAGAACCGATGCAAATGTGACAATGAACCACAACCAAAGCAACATGGCGGTGTTGTCTCGCTCATCGTAAGCCATCGGAAGGAACATCACATCAGGAGGTATGGGCTGAATGATTGCTTCGGTAAAGGACAGCAGTGCCAAAGCGAAAGGCCCAAACTGATTGAAGAAGTCGAGAATCAATTCTTCTCCAATCATAGCATGAGGTGCTTCTTCGGCTTCTTGAGGGTATGGGTTATCGACGTCTTCTTTACATGGATTCGCTACCCTTCCTTTATGGCCGTTCTCGACACCTCAGCACTCTTGAATTGGCCGATTGAGCGATGCCGCCATCAGATTGTCTCAGTGCTGCAACAATCCGAATTAAACAGAGTTGATGAGCAACGTTGGCTGTTGATTGAAACCTTGGACATGGATTGGCGCACCGCAACCGAAGATGAACGACAGATTGTGCTCGACATCGCTTCCAAAACGGGCGATTTGCCACGGCTTTCTGATGTTGATGTCGACTTAATCGCGTTAGCAGTATCCAACAAAACGACGCTGGTCACCGATGATTACCGAATGCAAAATGTGGCACGAGCTGCAGGAATTGAAGTGCAAAGTGTCGTGACGAGCGGTGGAACCAAGCAGTGGAAATGGGTTCTTCGGTGCATAGGATGCCGGAAAACAGAAGATGTCGCATCAGACGCCCGACGGTCCAGAAGCGATGATGTGAAAGAATGCGATCGGTGCGGGGCTCCGATGAAACTCAAGCGTGTCTAGTCATTCCTCTCCATCGAGGTTTTCAAGGGCTGCGACTTTTTTCTTGAGTTCATCGACAGCCATTCCAGTTGGGTCGATTCCGACCGCTTTGGCGCGATCCATGAGAACCTGATCCGGTGTTTTTCCATCTGCTTCCAAATCGGTAATTGTCGCTGCAGCGGTTGCTTCTTTGAGGCCTTTGTGGAATTCTCCCTTGGACCGGCCAAGGGCATTGGCCATCTTTGGAAGTCGTTCCGCTCCAAAGAGGATGAAGAAAATTCCCAACAGAATGACGATTTCGAGCGGTCCTGGACTAAAGGCCATGCAGTTCCCCAGCGGTCCCTGACACTTGAGGCTTTCAAGACTTGCCATAACCAGCGTTCGATTCGAAGGATTCAACCACCCGATACAGGAGGGAGAAGGGCGACTTCATCTCCTCGCTGGCAATGCACATCGATTGGACACCGCTCACCGTTCAATGCGACGGTTAAACCTTGACCGAGCCAGTGCTCTAAACCTAAATCTACGACGATGTCCTCGATGCTTAGATTGTCTCTCCATTCGATCTTCGACGTACGGGAGCCAATCGCTTCCGCAACTGGCCCGAAGGCGAGCACACGTACGTATCCTGCTGCCATGAACACAGGTTAATGCGGTAGTTTATCAACACGTAGCCGTATGGTTTCTCATGGCGTTAGCGCTTCAGGCTGAAGGGTTGTGGAAATTGTACGAGTCGGGAGAGTCGGTAATTCAGGCTGTCCAGAATGTTTCGCTCTCCGTTGATGAGGCGTCGATGGTTGCCATAATGGGTCCCTCCGGATGTGGAAAGACCACGTTACTCAACGTGTTGTCCGGAATTGATGAACCCAATTCCGGTACCGTCATGGTGAACGGCGAGAACCTCTACGGTTCAAGCGACGATGAACGAACCCGAGTTCGTGGCAGAAACATGGGCTTTATTTTCCAGGAATTCAACCTTCTTCCTGTAATGACTGCACTTGAGAACGTTGAACTTCCACTCCTCATTCAAGGAACTCCCGCACAAGAAGCGCGCCAAGAAGCAACCAAAGCATTGACGGCTGTTGGTTTGGGAGACCGATTGGAACACCGCCCGGCGGAATTGTCCGGTGGTCAGCAACAACGCGTTGCCATCGCTCGTGCGGTTGTTCATCGCCCAGCCATTGTTTTGTGCGATGAACCAACAGGAAATTTGGATGCAGAGACTTCGTCTTCAGTCATACAACTTCTTCGAACCTTGTGCAATCTGGGGAAGACCACATTTCTGATCGTTACGCATGACGAAACCGTTGCCAAGCAGTGCGACACGATCAAGCACATGTCGGATGGACAATTTGTAGAGGAAAGTACCGAGGAGGAGTAAGTCTGTTGCTCGTTTCGCTTCTAACGCTTGTTCTTGCAGGAGCAGCGGCTTTGGCGATTTATGGACTGAGGAAAGAATGTTCCAATGGAGCAAAGTTGCTGATTTTCATCACGCCTCTTGCTGATGGTGCGCTGACGTACCTGATTTTGACATGGATGAATCATTCGGGCCCGATTGCATTTGTCGGAGGATTGATGTTCGGTATTGTAAGTTTGCTCGGTGTTCAGGCCATCGTTTCACCAAGACGCTTGCTCGCCTTTCGCTTGGCTTGGCAACATTTGGTCAGGAAGAAACGACAGGCAGCTCTGTTGATGGCAGGATTGTTGATCGGCTCTGCAATCATCAGTTCCTCGCTCATTGTCGGTGATTCGCTCGATCAAACGGTGCGAAAAGAGGTCGATGCTGCGTGGGGAGATACCGATGTTCTTGTTTCCGGTTTTGACCAAACATCGGGCCAAGTAGTCGAGATCCCGCAATCTGTTGTTGACGATCTTCGAACTGCTGGAATCGACGAACTCGATGACGTTCAAGCTGGACGTGTCGTGTCAACATCGGTAGTGACCGCCAAGGGAACTGCCAATCCAAGCGTCGCTTGGTTTGCTCTTGAACATCGAGATGATGTGAAAATCGGTTCGAATGAAAACGGCTTAACATGGAATGAATTGGAGGAAATAAGTCGTTTCTCTTCCACACCGCAAATCGTTGTCAATCGGATTTTTTCTGATGAATTGGAAGTCGGTGTCAATGAATCGGTTCAGTTGGGTTGGTACGTGCGAAATCAAAATGGAATCGAGCGAATTGAGCAGAATTTTACAATCCATCAGATTGCAGAAATGGAAGGACAAGGTCAACTCGCAGGGACCACATCACCAGCGATCTTCACCGACCTCTCGACTGCCCAAATGTGGCAACAATCGGAAAAGAACGTGACGTCGATACGAATCTCTCTTCGTAACATCGAGGAATCAAGAAGTGCGCTGAATCCAATCATCGATGAAGTCATCGATGCACTCAATGCAACCATTGGTGCCGAGGAATCAGGGTTGCAATTGCTATCGCAGAGCGATGCAATTACCGTTGCATCGACCAATGGATTGGGGCGCCTTTCTCCAAGGATTGTAACCAGTTTGAACGAAAACAGAACAACTCTTGTTCCAAATGCATCCATGATGGAGGTATTGCAGGTTCCTTTGGTGGAGTTGGAATCGAATGCATCGAATTTGCTTACCCTGGCCGATGCAGAACTCGATGGTGTGGTCAAAGAAGAGGACACATTGTGGCACTGGGGGGCGGCTGGAATTGGTTTTGAAACCAACGAAACTTCTTGGGTGTGGCGTGTCCCACAAGGCGAAATCGTGAACGATGTGTCAATTGATGGTACGTACGGTTTCGCAGCTTTTGGGCAAGGATTGGTCGTCGGAAATACCTCTGATGAAGATGAAACCCGACGCTTGTTGAAAGACAAGAACATCGTTGCTGTCTCCTCGGTTTCGAGTCAGTGGGTGGCGATCGAGTCGGGTAACGATAATGCTATTTGGTACGGAGACGTTGGTCAAGACGATATTCAAAGTTACCCATTACTGTTCGAGTTGCCGCAGACCGTTTTGAACTGGGACCTTCGACAAGACACCGCATCTGTCTACCTTCGTGTTGAAGGACTTCTTGATTCTACATATTACAAACGTGCGATTTCAAATCCAGAACAACCGTTTGTTGAAATCGAAGAAGACGAATGGCCAAGCTCCGTGGAGCAAGCCCCTGCAGTTTGTCCTGCTCAGGGAGTGAATTCCAACTCAACCTACGCTTGGTGCATCGAACACCCAGGTCTTGTGCTTCGTTCCATCGCTGACGGTACCGTTCATTCAATCCGTTTACCCATCTTGTCCGATGCAGGCGGTTTTGGAACACTCCCTCAGATGTTTTTCGCTCTTGGTGGAGATGTCGATGCGCTGTCGGTCGATCAGGGCAGCGTTCGGATTGGAGAACGTCTTCAATCGCTTGCGTTGGTTGCTGATGGAAACATCACCGTTTCGGGACTGTTCCAATATGCATTCGGCTCGGATGCATCGCTGAATCTCAGTATTTCTGGTTCGTTTGTCGACGATGAGCGTTTGTCTTCCCTTTCCGACTTGGACCCTGTGATTCTCGGACTGATCAACATGAGCGATGCAGAATCCTTGGCTGCAGCTGATCAACATGAGCGGTCGATGCTAGTCTTGAGCAACGTCTCTACAGCGGAGGTTGCACTGATTGAAGCCCATCTCGATTCGTTAATGGGCGTTGATGATTTGTATATATCCGTACAGGCTGTGAAGCTCGATGCATTGGAACGTGCGGAAGCGTCATCAGGTGTTCTCTCAGCGATGTTTCTCGTCTTTGGTTCGTTTACGATTGCTGCTGGAATCTTGTTGGTTCTAACCATTGTCACCATGCTAATTGATGTGCGGCAGAAAGAGTATGCCACTGTTCGTGCCCTTGGCATGACGCGCTCGGATCTTCGTTACATTGCCATGATTGAAGGTTCCATTGCTGCGTTGGTTGGATGTGCAGCAGGATCTCTGGTTGGCGTGGGTCTTGCATGGCTAATTGGTATTGGTTTTTCGAACGTGTTTGCCAGTGCTGGTGCGGATGTGTTTTCATTTCATGTTGAAATTTCATCTCTTCTTGCAGGGTGGTTTTGGGGGTTCCATATCGCCCTCTTGACGTTGTTCGGTTCGGCATTGTGGTCTTCAAGGATGATTATCGTTCACGCACTAAAGAGCGTTCCGCAGAGGGTGTCCAAACGAATTCCATGGGTCTTGTACGTGGTTCTCATCGGTATGTTTGGGACCATGTTTGGCAGTCTTGGTCTGTTTTTGATCGGTGGAGATACTATCGCTCACACAGCATGGATTGTGTTTGGTTGTGCTGCTGTGCTCTTTGTGTGTCCACTGGTTTTCTGGGTGGTACCTGTTTTGCGTGCTCAAAAGACTGATAGCGGTGCACTTCCAACTTACAGAGAGGCTCCGCGAAAGACCATTGGATTCATCGGTGTGCTTCTTCTGATTTGGACTGCTCTGCCTTCATCAATCGATCCTGTTCGCTCGGGATTGGAACCAAATGAATTCTCTTTCATCGTTGTTGGCTTGGTGCAAGTCTTTGCTGGAGTTTTTGTTCTTTCATCGCTCGCTCCACTGATGATTCGTAGTTTGCTGCGGGTTGCAGCGTTTCGCAGTGGACCTGTCGTTCCGGTTGCGCTCTCATATCCATTGCAAAAACCCTTACGCACAGCCGTTGTTATGGGGATGTTTTCAATCACCGTGTTTTCGGTCGTTGTTCTGAGCGGTTACACGCTACAATTCGAGAATTACTCAAGCAGTTTTGTTGAGGAATCGGAAGGGGAGTTCGAATTGCTGTTGTCCGCTTCCAGAACCCGCCCCTTGCAACTTGATGGTCCAGTATCGGATTGGGAACTGCAACGTGCAGATGCAGAACAAATCGACGCTGTAGGGCGCGTCTACAGAGCTCAGGCGTTCATCGAAAATCAAGAAGAGGAACGCTCACCTTACGTGTTGCGTGGTGTCGATGAAGCGTTTGCACAACACGGAGGGTTGCCGCTGCACATATGGGATCCTGGGCTCGGCAGATCATCAGCAGAGGCTTGGGCAACAATGCACGATCGAGGCAACGTTGTCTTTGTTGACGCCTCATTTGGATTGGAATCAAGTCTTGACGGAGCAAACGTCGGGGTTTTCTCGGTTAAGGTTGGTGAAAACATTACGATTATTGATGCTGAACAACCCAGCCATCGTCGCGTAATGCAGGTTGGTGGAATTCTCGAGCAATCCTCGTATTTGTTTTCGGCAGGGGTGTGGATGCCCTCTGAGTCCGTAGTTGAGCAGTACGATGGTTCACTAACCCGTGTCTATGTTTCTGTTTCAGAAGACAGCGCACCAACAACGGATTATGACAACAGCAATGTGCGTTATTTCGCTGCTGCAAAAAAGTCAGCCTCTGAGCGTGAGGCAGCAACAGAACTTGCGGAGCATCTACGCCTTGATTTGGAAAAAGAAGGGGTTGATGTCTCTGTTATCGCTGAAGATGTTGCACTCGTGCAGGCTCTCGTGTTGTCGATTCTTGCGTTGTTTGAGGGGTACCTCGCCATCGGTTTGATCATAGGTATAGCCGGAATTGGTGTGGTGACGTATCGTTCAGTCTCTGAACGTCGAAAGCACATCGGTATGCTGCGGGCGCTAGGTTTCACAAGAGGAATGGTAATGCGGGTGCATCTGATTGAGGTTGGATGGGTCTCTCTACTGGGCATCTTCAACGGTGTTGCTGTTGCATTGATGTTTCACATCGGCCTCCATTCTGCGATATGGAAGGACGAGGGGGCAAGTCTTGTTCTTCCATGGACGACTGTGATGTGGGTGTTGATTGGGGGGGCTCTCTTGGTTTATCTTGCTACGTTGACACCCGTCAGGACTGCTTCAAGAATCCAACCCTCGGAGGCGCTCCGTTCTCCAAACTAAAATAAATATCCGATTCAGTGGAGTGTTTTCGGCGAGATTTATTTTAATCTTGGATTTCAATTAATATCGCACCCATAGTATATATACGTCGTTTATCGTAGGGCGAGTTACCGCCCTTATTGGAGGATATGACATGAGAAAAATTACCCCTGTAATGCTCGTGCTGTTGTTGGTGGCAAGCCTGATGGCAAACATCGACATCACACAACTTGAAACAACCGAAGTAATTGAGGATACAGGCGCCCGCAGTGGTGCTGATGTTGAACTCGTAGCAATTACCTCACCGAAAGAAACCCAATGCAACCCAGAGTGCCGCAATGAAATTTTCGTTGGTCAACCTACAACCTTCGAAGTCTTCATTGAGAATTCCGGTGATCAAGCCATCACCGAAATGGGTTACAAAGCCCAAGTTTGGATTGCTGACGGAAACGGCAATCCAATCATGCTTGCCAAGGATAGCACAGGTGCAGACCTAGAGTACAACAACCCCGATGTTATCTGCGATGATGCGAGTGTTTGTGCTGATCAATCGCTTGCACCCGGTGCTGTCTTCAAGGGCGGAAAGACCACGCTTCAATACGGCGGCGGCGACGCAACATGGACACCTGCAGCAGGTATTTACGTCATTCAAATTGAAACCTATTCCGACCAAGACGTCGACCCAGGTAACGATGTTCAACAGGTGTATGTCGAAGTTGTCGATTACCTCGACATCGATATTGACATTGAATGGGACGATGGCTCTGTTGTAGCAACCGGAGAAGGAAGCAAGGCCTTCACAGTCAGCGTTAGCCTCAACGGCTCCTCTGACTTCATTACCCACAATCTCACTATGGAAATCGACGTCAGTGGTGACCTAGCATCCGCAACTGGTGGCCCGAACAACGACGATCTGTTGTCTCTCACCGCTGGATCCCTAGTTCACTCCGTGAACGTTGGAACCGACCAAGTCGTTATGGTGTACCAAAACGAATCGGATCCAACCGATAACATCACAGACATCCGAACCATCATGTCCGACGACATCAGCAACGGTGTTTGGACCTACACAGGCGCCGTTCTTCCTGATACAGGGATACAGGAAGCAGCCTACAGCATTGATGTTTCCATTGGCGACTATTCGCTGTACGGACAGTTTGAGTCCTGTATGGATACCGTACTCGTAAACACAACGGACGAGGACGGCAATGAGATCCAAACTGAGGAAACCTACTCCAACTTCTGTGAAGAATCCTTCAATAAGGACGACATTACCAAAAACAACGCAGATGAAATCACAGGTACGTTGAGTACCTTCCACGACATCCGCATTTCGATGTTGACAATTAACCAAGGATACAACAGCGACGGTACTGGTATTCCAACCTTTACTGTTGGTGCGGGTGAGCCAGGAGACCTTTCTGTCGGCGTTTCGTACATCGACGCAGCGGTTGAACACCGCGGTTCATCGGCTACAGAACTTTACGATTGGAACGTTTCTTTCACCATTACGAACCAAGACACAGGTGAAGTCATCAACGAACTTGAGAACCAGTGTCTACAAGGCGTGGAGCCTTCCTACAACTATGCGCTTCTTGGTACCGGTGCAAACGCCTTTGACCAGGGTCACGCATGTACTATGGTCGAGTTTGATGTTGGTACATACACTGTTGAAGCGGAACTCATCATGGGTGGAAAGACCACGGATCAAAAGCCGAGCAACAATGTTGTATCCATGGAAAAGGAAGTCCGAAACAACCTTCCAGTCATTTCTTCACTGGACTTGGTCACCCAGGGCGACCTGATGCTTGGCATGGAAAACATGCTCGAGTTCGAAGTATCCGTCTTTGATGCAGATGATGTCACTGGCGAAGAACTCACGTTCGCTTGGACGGGTGGAGCTGAGAGCATCGCTCTTGCTGGATGTGGTGGTGTCGGCGGTGCCGCACGTACCTGTACAACTCCTGTCATTCAGGACTTCGTGACGACCTTCCCAGTCGTTGTTACCATTACCGACGCTCACGGCGGTGAAGTAAGCGAAGAGATCATCATCGAGATTTGGAACGATGGTGTTGCAACCGATTCAACCGATAACGGAATCACAATGGATTATTCTTTAACTTACTTCAGTAAGTCTGAGTTCACAATTGCGATTACAGACGGAGATGCCAACGCTTGCTCAGGCATTACCTTGCCTGACGGATCCGGCGGCGAACTGTCCGGTGTTTACAACCCAGTGGCTGTGGTTGATTACGAACCGGTAACCACCTACGCAGCAAACGACGTCCTTGAACACAGCATCGACATGGTCTTTGATTCTGGACTTGGAGCCTCGTCGCTTTGGTTCACAACCAATTGCAACAGTCCAACCTTAACACAGATGCTTTCCAACAGCGCCGCAAACAGTGAAGAGGACTCCACCAAGTCTGTTTTGTCTGCTGTGCTCGATGGACCGGTCCTTCCTGCAGGACAGTTCCTGCTCATCGGTGAAGAACTGCAAGCAAAGGATGCACCGAGTGCATCGATCAGTGGGTTTACTGCAGCACCGGCGTTCAATGGTGAAATCGTCATGAACTGGGCCGTTGAAGGAACTCCGTTGTCCGGTGACGAAATCGTCATCGAAATCACAAACCCTGACGGTACCGTCTTCGAAGACAGCCGCACAACCTCCGATACAACCTACTCGTACGGTTCACAAAACACGGTACACGCTGGTTCATACGACATCACTGTCGCAGTCTGCAACCAAGACAACCTCTGCAGTACGCCAATCGGAAGTGCTACAGTCGTTGCTGACAAGCAGGTCGATGGTGGTAGTGCAATCGATGTCGCAGTCGTAACTGATTACGATACTGGTTTCTACACACTCTCGTGGAAAACAAACGGTAATCTTGACGATGTTGCCAAGTGGAAAGTTTGCCATGCAAACCAAGCATTCGATGCCGTGAACATGCCAAACAACTGTGTCGAGACTGCAGATGCAGATACATTGACCGTCGACGTTGTCATGTCCGACCAGCCAGGAACGTATACCAAGTACTTCGTTGTCGTACCTGAGGACGCAGTTGGAAACATCGCTAACGCCGGATCATCGAGTGATTCTGGTGCCGACGCACAGTACAACCGTGCCGCAGATACCGGAGAAATCGACAACAACAACACCGACGCAGACGACAAGTCGAGCGGAGAGCTCCCAGGCTGGACCTGGGGCGCCATTGGTGGAGTCGTTGTTGTAGCGTTCATCGCAGGAGCCTTCATCCTCTCACGAGGCGGTGGCGACGGCGAAGACAAAGACTGGGATTACTGATATCAAACCGATTGAGTGATTCGTCGAAACCTGTGCAGTGACTGCACAGAAGCCGCCAGAGAGGGTGTTCAGGCACCCTCTCTGGCCTTTTTTATTTACACGTCAGTCGAGCATCAAAATCATCACGAATGATCAAGATTTTTTTCGTTTTGAGTTTATACGAATTTTTGAATAAAAATATATGTTCATTTTACAAATTGTTTGTACCATTGAGTAAGAAAATTTCCTCTCAGTATAACGTTTAGTAAACCGTCTGAAAAACAGAATTCAAAGATTTTGCACCCCAACTCCTATAAGTGGCGGAGAACGTGGTTGCACTTGCATACAGTCCGTATGGGGTGAATGACTATGTTGGGAAACAAGAATAAGAAAACGAAAACCGCAATGGGTGGAATCGGAATTGCCGTTCTGCTATGTGCTTTGATGGCCTTCATGCCAATGACAAGCCTAGTGGACAACACAGCAACCGATACTGTCAGCAACGCAGAGATCGTCTCAGAAGTAGACGATTTCTTCAAACTGCCAGCCACCATCGAACAAACGACCTATGAGTACGATGCCGCTCAGGAGCACCTGGGCATGAGGCAGTTGAACACAAAGGGATTCTACACTGAAGATGGCAGAATCGCACAGCTCACAAGTGATGAGCCAATGCATTACCTTGCCGACAGTGGTGCCTTTGAGGACATCAACCTCAACATCATGGCAACGCCTGAAGGCTGGGAAGTGACAGAGAACATCTTCACCACAACCTTCGGTGCTGAACTCGCCTCTGGTGTAAGCATCCAAGCAAACCAATTTGTCGATCCTATCGTTACTGGTTTGAACCCAATGCTCGTTACAATCGATGAGACCGGTACTTCTCCAATGCCGTACCATGCTGCACCAGCAATGGGCGATGTTGAAGTCGGCGGAAACGTCATTCGTTACCCGCTCGCTGACGGGTTTGCTATCGACTACGCTGTCGACACATCGCAAGTCAAGCAAAACCTCCTCATCCAAGAGCGACCAGTTCTCGACGAGATGGCAGCGTACTTCGGAATGACAGAGACCATCCGTCTACCAATGGGATACGGCCTTTTCCTTGACGGCGTTCCACTCGGCGAAGAGATCACCACAACACAAGGTGAACTGGAAATTCGCAACATGGAGTCCGGAGAATTGTTGGCTACGATCCCTGAACCTGTTGTCCTTGAAGAGGCTTCAACTGAGCCCTACATCGGAACCTACTTCATCCAAGTCTTTGGTCCGATGGTTCTTCTCACAACGGCCGTTGATTCGGATTGGTTGCTCTCTGAGGACCGAGCTTACCCGCTTGCTCTCGATCCAACCATTAAGGTCACAAGCGGAAACCGTGGTTACTGTTACGTATACTACGGTTACTGTTACAACAGCACATACGGTTACTTGTACCGCTACTACGGTTCCTACTACTACCTACCGTGGCACAAGTACACCTTCACAAGCAGCTCTGCTCTACCAAGCGGTGCTACCGTTGAAGAAGTCAACTGGAAGCAATACATCAACTACGGTTATGGAAGTTCATCTTCGACCAGCATTACAGCAAGAGTCCTCGAAGCATGTGGAACGGATGTCCGATACAACTACGGTATCACCTCCGCTTCCTGTTCAGGTTCGATTGCTGCGAACTTGCTTTCAGGCTCGAACTCCAACGCAAACGAGCGTAAGTTGATCTCTTCAATCGGTAACTCTGCCGCAGCAGGTACCTATTCCCAGGGTACTGGCTGGAAGACTGCTGAAATTTGCGACAACAACAACGCTGCAGGTACTGCTTGTTCCTCCTCAACAGGTTCCCACAACTACATCCTCAACGCTCAATCCAACTCTGGAACGGTGGGTATGGGTGCAGACATGACCTCAAGCATTTACATCTACACACGATCATACAACTCCGGTGGCTCCAACAGCTATCTGGAAGTCATCTATTCCGGTGGTTCTGACACGGATGCCCCAACCTCGAGTCACGTGCCATACACCGGTCTTACATCGTATGTCGAAGGTGAGCGAACGTTCTTCACCAAGTTGACTGACTTGTCTGGAATCGACACAACATCCACCAACGGTGTCAAGTTGTTTTACAGCATCAACAACGGAACATGGACTTCAGTAAGCGCTACGACCGTACAAAGTTGTGGCAGCACTGCGACGGACTGCCGATTCAAGGCAACCACCCCTGATCTCAGCGCTGGCGACTACGTCGAATATTACTGGAAGTTCCAAGACCTCAACTCTGGAAGTAACGGAGCGAACGTCGGTTACGACCCAGTACCTCCTGCAAGCGCAACGAACCCATCCACATGGGCTCAAAGCAACGCACACTGGTTCTTTGTCGACGACGTCACGAATGCTGGAACAGCCAAGAAGTTCACCGTCCTACAGACGGATGTTCACTCTGGCAGTTACTTCAGCCCACAAGGTTTCCACGACCGACAAATGACGTACTACGACCACAGCGATGAGTATCTCTTCGAGTGGGACGTCTCCAACTGTGGAACAGGTAGTTACTCCTGTTTCTACTCGTCCTCTTACTACTTCTACTCACAGTGGAAGATGAGCTGGACAACATCGCCAAGCAGCGGTTACAACGGCTTTGGCGGAACACGAGAAGGAATGATGGAAATGCACCAAGGCGACGGAGGTTTCCTCGCCATCAGTGCAAAGAACGGTCCACAGATGAACCTCATTTTCCATTATGATTCATCAGGCAACGAGTGGGGAATGGTCGGTATCGGCGATTCAACTCCTGAAATCGAAACCGGAAAACTCGCTGGTGGAACCGGTGCAACATCTGTTAGCACCTACGGTTACACAGCTGCGTACAACATCCCAATGTCCGGACTGGACATCACTGGAACTTTCGGTAAGTTCGACTGGAACGGAACCTACAGCACATCGAAGGCCAACTGGCTCTGTGCCGGTACAAACGGGTTCTATTACTTCTACCGTTCCACATCGAGCAACGCTCGATGTTCCTCCGGTTACTACTACGCATACTCCTCCACCTACCGATGGAGTGGATTTGCACTCAGTGCCGGATATTACGGACGCATGGCATCCTCCGGTTCGACCACCTACAAGGTAGGAAACGTCGCACCAACTCCGGACACCAGCGCTCCAACAATGGACCACGGTGTTATGCGAGACTCGCACAGCAAGACTCGTACCTTCTCGTACACAATTGCTGATGCTGGTGATCCACCATCAGGATTGAATGTAAACCAGACCATCGGTGAAGGGCCAACCCTGTACTACAGCGTGAACAACGGCACAGAAAACTCGGTGTTGCTCAACCCTGTAGGCAAGCAGCGAAGCGAATGTGTCGATGCTGAGTGTCAGTGGTCTGCCGAAATCACGACCTTTGAGCGTGGCGATTACATCACGTACCGTGCTCAATCTGTCGACACATCGACAGCATCTGGTGGTACCAACACGCAGAGCACATCGAGCAACAGCTTCGAAGTTGGAGACCCCAACATGATGCTCATCGTTGAATGGCGAGACATGGGATACAACACTCAATACCTTTGTGATTACCAAGTCATCTTCTATGACGTCACCAACGAGATTGAGTTCAAGTACGATACTTCATGCAATGCATACTACGACTATGCTACGGTCGGATACATGGATCACACCCGAACCAAGGGTGACACCATGCGAAACCCAGGTGGTGGATACATGGCTGGAAACAACCCGCACACTGCCAACTTCCGTATTTCAACGGACGGTAACGACCATGGATACGAGACCTTCTCTGCAGGAATGAAATCCGTTACTAACGCAGCTGAGGTAATCTCCGGATCCTCGAACGGTCGCCCAACAGGATACTACTGTTCGTACAGCTACTACTGGAACCAATTCAAGACCGGATGCAACGCGAACATCGACCTACCATCTGGCTTCACGTTTGATTACTTCCAGAAGTCCTTCGACGGAGACGACAGCAACGACCGTCTACGAATCGGTCGACTGGGTTACCTCTACATGATTGACAGTGGTTCAACAGCACTCGAGCGCGGTATCACAACATGGGGTAGCAACATGCCTGCATTGCCATACTCAAGCAACTCAGCAGCACGAGCCGGAACCATCGCTCCGTGGTGGAGTTACTACAGCAGTTACTACTGTTACGACAACACGAACACAGATTGTGGCGTATACGTACGTGCCATGCCGTTTGAAGGCAAGGGTACGGATGTCGACAGCGATCTTGATTGTTCAGGCAACAACATCGAATGTATTTGGGACAACGAAGGTTCCCCGTACCGAATCAGCCCAAGCGGCGACTTCTTGTCCGTCAGCGGCGGCGACCTGACAATCGAGCCAGGCACCGTTATCCAGGTTGAACAGGGCAAGGGTATCTCCGTCGACGGTACATGTGATTCCGTTAAGGCATCCGGTAACTCGACCCATCACATCCTCTTCGAGGGTCAGAATGGTGCTGAGTGGAAGGGTCTTTCCTTCACAGACGATTGTGCAACAACCGGCGGAACCGATGACCGACACGTCTTCAGTTACGTCGATTTCAAGAACACAAGCACTGCTGCTATCTCCGCAGGCTCACGCCACGGCGATTACAACGCATACTGTGCTGACAGTTCTGGTGGTACCCGACCGTGCTATTCCAACAACAATGTTGGAAACTTCACGCTCAGCCACGTCACCTTCACCAACGTCGAGACGGCCATCCGTCACGGCAGTGGACAAGGTACCGGCTTCACCATGAACGAATTCAGCATCAGCGGTGCAGATAAGGCTTGTATCAACCTACCTTCCAGCTCCGATGCTATGATCACAGAAGGTACGATGACCAACTGTAACACGGACGGAGAATCATGGGGTGGCGCTATCGTCAACTACCCAGGTTCAACCGGTGGAATGCTCCATGTTGAGAACGTAACCATCGAGAACGCATACGTCAACCTGATTGACACCGATCTCCAACATGTTACCATCTCCAACGTTACTGCAACCATCACATCGGGAAGCCAACAGACAGGTACTGTTTTGGCATCCGATTTCGGTGTTGCAAGCGAAGTGAAATTGAACAACTTTGTTGCCGATGATTACTCAAGCGCATCCATTAACGCCCTCGGTCACATCAACATGACCGATGTCGACTGGGGAAGCGCTGATTTGACCATCGCACCTGGTGGATCCTCAAGCACAGCAAACGGACCATCTGGCGATCATGCAATCATGGACGATGTTACTGCAGGTGACATGCTCATCTATCGAATGCAGCCATCCATCTTTGCTGACGTTACAGCAGGTCATATTGACTTCTCAGGTAACGCAATCACCACCGATGCAATGGTTGTCACCAACCTTGACTCCGGACGCTTCGGCGTTGCAGGTTGTGGATGGATTATCGATGCTACGACCGTCGATGCTGACCGTTTGTACAGCAGTTGTTCAAGCAGCGCTGCTCCAAACACGATGATCTTCGATGGCGGTACATTGACACACACATCGAGCACAGATCATGCGGTCTATGCGCGAAACTCCAAGATGACACTCGGTAACTTCGGTATTACCAGCTCCAACGCTGGAGGCGGAACGGTCTACCTCGCTTATGGTAGCTCCAACGCTGACATCCGACTTATTGAAGTCGACCAAAACGGCAACGATTGTGCCGACTCCAATGGAGATACCGGAGACTGTGATGTTTACACATCAAGTTCAGCTGTCATCTATTATGGTGGACTTGCTGAACTCCGTGCCTACCGACTTGAAGCCGTCAACGGCGTTGTCACAGAAGTCGACAAGTCCGGTCACGTTGTGAGTGCAAGCGTCGTCAACGGTGCTGGTTCCGAACTCTTTGAGGTTGGATCGCACATCACTGACAGCAACGGTGAGGCCGATGTATGGGTCATCACCGGTGACAGCAACGGTAACACATACTCTGACCACAACCTACGTGCCTTTGGACCAGCGGGTCAAAACGAGACCACAACCAACGATGCATGGTACCCAAGCGGTGGATTCACCATCGGTGATTCATTTGCGCTCTTGTTGGAGCCCGCACCTGTGGATTTCAACGGAACCAACATGGATTGTGCATGGTTGGCTGCTTGGACCGATGCTGATACTGGAGCCGGTCTACCGACCAGCGGTACAACAGCCTCGGGACACACCATCTACGAATTCGACGGTACACCGATGACTTTGACTGAAGACCTCAACCTCAACGGTTGTGTTATCAAGCTCATGGGCGCTGTTTTGAAGGTTAAGTCAACCGCTACAAACACACCTGTCTTGACACTATCAAACGGTGGAAAGTTGGTTGTTGGTACGTCAAGCGTAGCAACTGGATCACTCCAGGCTGTTTCGTCAACCTACCCACTCCACATTGACATCCAAGATGGAACACTTGAGATTGACGGTGGTATCGTCCGTGACGTTGCACAAGACGCCACGACAGGCGCAGCGCTCTATGTTGGAGACGGTGCAACCCTCGTCATGAAGAATTCAGGAACGGTCTACGGATCATCCGCTACCTCCGATACAATGGCAACTGTCATGATTAACGGTGGTAGTGCTGACATCGATTCTTCGAGCATCATCAACGTAGGAAACACTGGTACCGCCCTCTGGGTTGAGCAAGCCAGTGGATCGTTCAGCAACGTTGCAGTACAGAATGCTGCTGTTGGTATCCAATCCTACAACGGTGCACCGCAAATCGATGGATTCACCTCGACAGACAACACTGTCGGTGTAGACGTCTACGGTGGAATGAGTCTGCCAACCATCTACCGGTCCACGTCGCTCTCAGGCAAGTCCACTGGATGGCACACCTACGCCATCGACCTCAGTGCTTTCCTCGGAAGCGGTGACTACTTGCAAGTTGGTGCAAACACCATCTACGGTGGAGGAAACGCACACCCAACGTACAACTACGCATCAAGCAAGTATTACATGATGACCGACCGATGGAACATCGAGATCACTTACGATGGTGGAAGTGGTGAAGTTTCTGAGAACATCACCACACCTGACAAGAAAGGATACTATCCATGGGGAGCTAACGATCCGAAGTCAGGAAACGGAGCGGACACCTACGCCGGTGGTGAAGGTGGTGTTGCCTCGTGG
>PBSP01000090.1 GCA_002726845.1 Methanobacteriota archaeon
ATTGCTCCGCTCACAAACAGCAGGACCTGCGATGAGTTTGTACAGAATATCCCGGAGAATTTCTATGACCAAGATACGCCACTTGAACATGCAGATTTTTTTTATGCGCTATTCTTCAGTAACCATTTTGAATCAAATGAAAATGACATCGCCATCCTAAAAAAGATAGAACATCCGTCGTCTTATTGGATATTGTTGAGACACCTATACTACACAAAGAATGAAATTCTTTTCAACTTTGTTTCTACTAATTTAGTAGATTACTTCAACGAAAAAAGCAATGGATTTTCTATGCCTGTAAAGTTCTCGAAACAGCTAAATCTCGTGAAGTCAAAAATTTCCCAGGATTGATGCCACCCAATCACTTTCAGAATTTGACTGGTCATCATTCACTGGTTTTGGAACTAATTCAATAGCATCCCGGACTGCATGGACGATTGCTTTCTTTGTTCGCTTTTCTACGACAATGCCCCAGCCTTCACGTTCCCCTAACTTGCATCTTGAAAGTTGATCGTCCATGCCCGTATTCATGTTGGGGTAGAAAACCGTGGGTATCGAAGCTCGCCGCATTTCGTGAAACGAATTGTATCCACCTGCTTGAACAGAATAGTCAAAGGCTTTGAAGTAAATTCCATTTGGATAATCTCGTAAAATCTTAACCCGAGGATCTGAAATAGATATACGTTCACCGAGCATTGATTCGCCCAATACAATAAAATTTTGAACATCGTTCTCAAGAATCGAGTCAACAGTCATACGTATTTCTGAGTCTATATCATTTATTTGACCAGCTCCCAATTGAAGGTACCAAACTACAGAGTCTTGGGGGAGAGAAAGCCGATTTCTAGCTGCTTCCCTCGAGAGCATCTCTTCTTCTTCGATGAGTGTAATTGGAGGGATTTGCATTGAGTTGTACTCTGCATCTAAAGATGGCTGGACTGCATCGCCTGGATGCAATATACAGTCAAAAAATTCGATACTATCGATAGGTATGTTACTTCCTTTTTTGATCATGCCACGCTTCATCCAATACTTTCTAAGTTTTGGATATCCCGAAATCGCATTAAGCATTCCTCGATAAGGAAAAGCTCCATCAAAGACGAACGCCTTTGGTTTGTGAAGTTCGATAATCATAAGCAATTGCTCTTCTATGATTCCATTCCAAACTGTGGATGACATTTCTTGGAACTTATACTTCCCTGCAACATGGTAGGTTGGGAAATTATCGAGGTAGGGAATATGCAGGGTCGGCATCGGCGTGAAAAAGATAACTTCAGCTTCAGGGTCTTGTTTCTTTATCTTCCGTGCTAAACCATACATTCTGGTGAAGTGACCAAACCCAACACCATTTGTAGGGAATAATAGTACAACATTTTCCGGTACATACTCACCATAATCTCTCTCCGTCTTCGGATGTGGACGCAGGCCAATTTTTTCTAGACCCAATAAGAATATAGCGATAGGAAAGGAAATTGGGAGGAATGGGATTTTCCACTTTGAACGAACAGCGTCAGTAATATGCTGTCCTAGCCTATACGTTACAGATTCTTGAATCCGTTGCAAATCCCTTCTAGCGCGTTCTAATTGTTTTGAACGTTGGAAAATATCTTCATCTAATGATGATGAAGCTTTGTCTTCCATAATATTACCATAAGAAGCCACCATTTGATTCTTAGGTAACATATCTCCAAATTTTCTTTTTCTAGTTCAAAGGATTTCTCCATCCGCTCTAGATCACTTTCTGAATTCTCTTTAATCCCTAGCCTCTATTCATCTAAGATAGTTTCAATGCCAGGCGGATAGGCTTTCTCCTGCGACCCAATATCCTCTTCTAAGTATTCAGAAGCCTAAGGATATCGATCGTTGACAACAAAACACCTTTGGCATATTGATAATATAGATGACTCTATCATTATCGCAAAATTATCAGAAACCTTGAACAGATACAATCGTGACGTATCAGATGGACTCGTATGAGAGTATTGTGGATCACCCATCGAAAGTTCGATGATTTTTGCGCAACAACACCTATTGCATTCGCAACAGGTCTTGTTGGTTCAGGGTTCGACTTAACTATCATTAATCCTGAATCAGAAGGTTCACACTCTGATGCTGAATGGGAGCATATCGGCTTGGAGGGAAATGCAGTACGCGGGTTCCAGAGCAGGGCTTTTTCAAAAAATGTTCTCGCACATTTTGAATCAATGAAGTTGGATTTTGATGCATACATAATGGATTGGCAGGTTGGTGTAAGCGTAGGAAAGGTCCTTGCTCAACGAAATCGACCTTGTTTTTTGATGGATCGATCACCACCAGCAGATTCAGGAATTTTAGTGAAACTGCAATGGAAGGGTTGGAAAGATTCCTGGAGGCTTGTCAAAAAGGGATTGTTCACCTCAGGCTTTGTGGTATCAAAGGCCCATCTTCGATTTGTCTCACGAATGTTGAACGTATCTGGAACAGACATTTCTGTTCTTGAAGCAGGAGTGGCTCCTCTCGAGGAAGCCACGCACCTTTCCCGCAAAATCGATGAAGAATGGAAATTTGTTTACCATGGTCAATTGGATAAGCATCGAGGAATCCTAGATTTTATGGATCATATTGTTGCGTGGAACAAGTTTGGAGTCCCGTGTCATTTGACGTTAATTGGAGAGGGGGATGCTGTCTCTGTCATCGAAAAAAAACAGAAAAAAAATCCAGAACTGTTCACGCTAAAAGGACGAATATCTCAGCAAAATGTACATGAAAATTTGAAAGAACATCATATTGGGGTTCTCCCGATGCCTGCAACCAAGGTATGGAAACTTGCGAGCCCACTCAAGCGAGGAGAATACCTCGCAAATGGATTGTTGATTGTAGGGGTTGACCATGAAGGACACCGCTTCGATACTGAAGTAGGCTCATGGATGCAGTTGCATGAAGCTCCTATCTTACGTACAAAAATTTTGTATTTCCTAAATTCGATAACCAATGAAAGATTCTCGGAATACAGTCAATCTGCAATCGATTATGCCCGTGAGAATCTCTCATGGTCAAAGAGCGTCAAAATACTTGCAGACAGCATCAGGAGTGAGGAAAATGGCTAGAATTTGTTTGGTCGTTACCAATGGATGTGCGCCTGACCCCAGGGTTGAGCGTCATGCGCGTTGGCTCGTTGAATTAGGCTATGATGTGACTATTTTTGCTTGGGATCGAGAACATACTCTCGATGTGAAATCAAAACGAAATGGATACGTTATTCAACGGACTCGAACAAGTAAAGCAAAATCGTCAGCGAGTATTATCCGTCAGAAAAAGAGGTTTCTTCGGTCATTGAAAGGTCAATACGACCTCATCATCCACAACGATTCGGATTCAATTGGTACAAAGAATCTAGATGCTCCTTTCAGTATCTTGGATCTACACGATATCGCTCACGCTTGGCCTATCATGCAAAAGACAAGTTTGCTGAGAAGGATTCTATCATCCAGAATGAAAAGGACATTGAGAAAGAATGTGTCTCGATTTGGTGGATTTTTGACTTCATCACCAGGACTTTCGGACTATTTTGATCGAGAATTTCAATTCAAATCCACCGTTCTACTCAATGTCCGAAATTCTTCTCCTCTCCCCCGACCAATGACCAAAAAAATCGGGTTTTTTGGCCGAATTCGAGATTATGATGCGATGGTGTTGCTCATCGAGAGTTGCAAAAAAATAGGGTTCAGCCCAATCTTTGCAGGAGATGGGGCTTGTGTTGATCGGTTGACGAAAAACTACCCTAACATAGACTATCGCGGACCGTTTGATGAAAACGATCTCAACGAATTGATGGCTGAAATCGATGTCATGTATGCATTATACAATCCCGAAAGAGAAAACATACGACGAGGGGCTTTACCTGTGAAGATGTTTGATGCAGCCGCATTTGGCCGCCCTACTGTCACAACTGCAAACACTCCTATGGGCGAGTTTTGCCTCAAAAACAAACTTGGTACTGTGGCCACATTCGGTGATGTGGATGCTATCTCTAATGCCATCCTGCATGCATATGAATTGGATGTCGTGGTAAATCACGCCGAAGAAGACGAACAAAAGAAATTCATGACGGTCATTGAATCAATCCTTGATACACATCAAGAAGGTTCAAGTTGATGCAATCGATGTTATGTGCGTTTGGTGCGTTGCCTAACTCAATCTCAGCTCCCAAAAGATTCTCAATTGAATCGGCCCAACACTCAATTGTCTCTTCATCAGGCCGAAAAATGACATCAGGAAGAGAATGAAGTGATTTAGACGCAAGCACGGGTGTTCCACAAGCAAGCGCTTCGAGGGCGACCATTGGTTGCCCTTCGTACTTGGAAGGTAGAAGCAATAATGACGACTCCTGAAGGAGTTTAACCTTCTCCTCAATGGAAACCCAACCGTGTGCGACGACGTTCGAAAGATTATCAGGAGCACTCTGGCGTCCAGTACAATGCAATTCAAACGTTGAGCCATTCTTCTGAAATTCCCGCATGATTTCAAAGGCGAAATCATGCCCTTTTACAGCATCATCTCTACCCAAGAGTAAGAGTTGATTTGGCTTGCGTTCAACTTTTTCATCAATGCAATGAATCGGATCAATCGGATTTGGGGAAACAGCACATTTACCCAAAAAAGGCGTGAGAAGTTCCTGCCAACGCTCAGAAAGGCAAACGATTGTTGCATTGCAATCATTGAGCCGTCGTTTCATTTTATCTGCGCGACCTTTTTTCCCAAGCCAGGAAAGAATGTTCCCGCTGTGAATATGGAACACGATTTTTCCTCCATGCCGATGAGCATGCTCAGCGAGGCGTAATTTTCTCAAGAACGAATAATCGGATGCTGCGTGGAGATGCACAATTACTCCGTCTTTTGTTTGATTGATGATGTTCTCTATTTGCTTCTTTGCGTTCTTGTATGCTTGCAGTTTCGAGAAATACGAACCGAGTGAATGACTCTCTACAGTTTCGAGATTCCATCCATCCGGTGGCTGAGAAGAAAGCGTGCGAATGACTGCTTGGATACCACCTGGACTTGAAATAGGTCCAACATGCACAACCGTCGGCATAACTGAACTGAAAGGACATGCACACTTGACATCTATGGACAAATCCCCTTCTGAGACAAGAAATCCTACGGAGAAGTGAAGAGGGAATCTTCGCTGAACGGGCTCATGCTGTTTTCTCCCGCTTTGTATGAAATCGGGTTTGCAGCACTCGCAACGCTACCGTATCTCAAGCACAGTCTTGACCTGTTATTAGCAAGAAATAGGGATCTTGTCCGTCCCAATCAGGAGTTTCAAGGCACGTTGACCATTCTTCTACCCGTTTGGAACGAGGAGGGTGTTTTGCTGCAAAAATTGGAGAATCTGAGTGAAACTAGTCAGGCTTTCAATCCCAACCTCATAATAATTGACTCAGCATCAACCGACGATTCTGTCTCAATCATTGAACAATGGAAAGGGAAAGATGTGTTTGCATCCTTTGAGTTGTTGCGAATGAATGAAAGAAAGGGGAAAACTGCGGCAGTTAAGCAAGCCCTTGAACACATCAATAGTACCCTCAACACCGATTTGGTATTGATGACCGACGCTGATGCTATGTTCGAAGCGAACACTGTTTCTAATCTTCTAAAGTGGTTTAGCGATCCGAGTATTGGTTGTGTTGGCGCTTCTCCTAAGCGCCTTGGACAGAGAAAAGAAGAAGCGGAACATCGAGCTTTGTTTTCGATGGTTCGAAATCTCGAATCGAAAATTGATAGCACTCCCTTCCTTGAAGGGTCTTGTATGATGTGGAGAAGCGAAGCATTGGATGTTGAAGTGCTCAACGTTCAATCGAATGCCGATGATGCCCAGATTGCAACCAATGTTCGTATCAATGGATTAAGAACAATACAAGATTCTGAAACATTTTTCATCGATCACGCTCCCTTACAGCGAAAAGAGCATGTTCGTCAAAAGGTTCGGCGCGCACAGGGGTTGCAACGTCATTTACTTCGACAGAGGAAACATTGGTTCAACCGCAGACATGGACGATTTACAAGCACACTGCGTCAAGAGGCGGCAATCCATCTTTTCACACCACTTTTACTCATGAGCGCTTTTGTGGCGATGCTGGCGCGTTGGGCTTCAATTGGATTTGCAGAAATCGACTTCTCTAATGCTACGCTTACAACAATGCATCTGAGTTTGTTTGTTGCTGAGGGAGTTGCAATCGTTTCTTGGTTCACTGTACGTTACAACATTCAAATTCCATTGATCAACCGTTTAGGAGTCATTCTTGATGGGAATGTTCAGTTGGTACGAGCCCTTTGGGAAAGTGCTCGTGGCTCTTCATTGCACATGTGGGACCAACACCAGGACGGTCGAAATTAAAAAAAAAAGGCCCCCCTACGCGCCTGAACGCGTAAGGGGGCGGATTCACACGAAGTAAATTCGTGTGGTTTCGACAGCGTGAATTCGTCGGTTTAACCGATTCAGTTAACGCTGGTCTCAGTCGACTCGTAGATGAGCTTGTTGCTTGCTGCATCTAGAACCTTGACTTGAACGCTGCAAGCGGTGGAGCAAAGGCTATCTGATCCTTCGCTTACAGTGATTTCTTCACTGAATCCCCAGTTGCCATCGTCTGTGCCCTCTGAAACAGCGCAACCGGTTCCGGTTGTTTTGCCTGGGTTGGTGCACTCAGTGTAAGGTCCATCGTTTACAGACAACTGTACGATGACAGTGGCCCATGATAGGTCCTCACCAGCGTCCATTGCGACGTAAACGAGAGCTTGTGCTCCATCTTCGCTTTGTGTGTCCGATGCGTCAGATACACTAAAGTCGTACATGGAGAAGTCTCCGTCGGTGTTTCCTTCTGCTAGCTGGGATGCCCAGACGTACAGTACACCAGCCAATACCACTGTGATAGCGACCATAAGAATGGTAGCAATAACAGGGCTGACTGCTTCTTCATTTCGGTTTTCGTTTTGCATATTTTTGTCCTCCAAAGCCCGTAGTGGGCGCATTTCTTCCACCACCGAGATACTATTTAAAGACATCGGGGTAAAACGATGGAGAGTAAAAGTTATTCGCGACACTGCGGCTTTATTTTCAGCCAAGAATAAAATTAGAATGAGTGGGCGGAGTAGTACAATTAATTTGTAAACTGCGCAACGCTTTCGCCATTTTGTAACAAAATGGGTGAACAGGGTGAGAGCTTACG
>PBSP01000091.1 GCA_002726845.1 Methanobacteriota archaeon
GAAATGGACCTTGTGGATGGCATACTAGCACTCCGCGCTTGGGAACAACTGGTTCGCCAACAGCTCTCTGAGGCGACTGGGCCAGGCCAGCTGTTTTCTCCGCTCGAGTTGCCAGAGAAGTGGTAGTTTCGTGATATTTTAGAAGAACGACGGCGTGGAATGGTTATGGGGAGCAAACATTTGATGTGTTTTCTTCTCTCATTTTTGATGATATCGATTCCGATTTCAGGATGCACCTCTGACATCGAGGACATTTTCGGCGAGTCATGGGGTGTTCCAGGCGGTCTTGCACTTGCCTGTTTGCGAGATGATGCGTACAGAGAAATGGTCGTTGAAATCGACCACGCACCTGGGTACAGTCCAGAGCCTTCAACGGTGAGTCTGTTAAAACAACGGTTGGACCAGGTTTGCGACAAACCCGACGGCATACAAATCGAACTAACCGAAGTTAATTTTGCTGAAACAACCACGTGGAATGCGAATAAAGTACGTGAAATCGGCCATGAAACCATGGATGAAGATCCGCAGACCGATATTCTTCGGTGGCATGTCATCATGCCACAAGGAACTTACTCTGATGAGAGTGTGTTGGGAGTTGCAGTTGATGCATCCACCATTGCACTGTTTTCAGATTCCATCGATGATTCGACATCGATTCTCAACCCAAGAATCTCCGCAGAAGACATAGAAAACAGTGTCATGGTTCATGAATTCGGTCATCTCTTGGGTTTGGTCAACCTTGTGTACACCTCACCTGCTGATCACGAAGATTCCGAACATCCCGGTCATTCAAACAACGAAGATTCCGTGATGTACTGGGCCGTTGAAACCTTCACCATCGGTGCATGGCTCGGTGGGGAGTTGCCAACTGAGTTTGACCAAGACGATCTCAACGACATGGAAGGAATGAAATCCGGTGAACTCGAAACCAAAGATCAACTTTGGAGACCCTGATCTGATTTTGCATTTGAAACGATGATAGTAGCATCGCGCCAAGCATCGTAAATGGACCAAAGCCATAACGGAATGTACAGCACGATGGTGAGTGCCAGAGGAATTTGCAATAAGGTCCAATCGAACGCGCGTTGATGTTTCCGATTGAAGTGTTGGCCAAGGAACAATCCCGGTACAGCTGCTAGCAATGCTGCAAAGATGGGTCGAAAGGCCCCCCACATGCCGACGCCAAGGAAAATTTCCCTCCAAATTTCGGTGATAAGGCGCCACAGTCCTATATCCGATTGACCAGTCGCTGCCATACGCCTCAAGGCATGCTTGGTGCTTTGGTTTGTCAATCTGTTGCCAACTTGTCAGCAAAATCAAGAACATTCAATCCTTGGGATTGTCATGCCAAGGGTTCTCCTCAGCGGATTCGGACCTTTTGGGTCGTATGAAATCAACCCCACAGAATTGATTGTCAATTCGTTTCCGTCAACTCTACCTGTCAAAAATCCGTTCGGCAGAGGTACAAGTGAAGTTTCGATCGAAAAACGCGTGTTGAACGTCGATGAGTCGGGATCAAACTGGACAGCCCAACAATTGGAGAGCAGAGAATGGGACGCTATCCTTCATCTAGGCTTGTGCGGAGAGTGCACTCGTCCCCGGATTGAAATTCGGGCTGAAGATTTGCTTCATATGCAAATTCCAGACAACAGTGGGCGACAGGAGGTTGACGTTCACTTAAGTGGAAACGGCGATTTACAAACCCTCCTTCCGATCAAAAAATGGGGCGTTAACCATTGGGAATTTGATGTTGAATTGTCCACGAACGCTGGACGATTTATTTGTAATGAAACCTATTTTCGAACATTGGAGGCCCTCGCTCGACATCAATTCGCGATTCCATGTCTCTTTCTTCATCTTCCCAGTGATGCATACTTCTCCAAAAAAGATTCAATAAAATTGATTCGACAAGTATTAGCACATATGTTGTACAAACCAGTAATAAGGGTCGCTGCAGGAATGTTTACATCAGAACAAGGTTTTCTTGCTATGAAACGCAGCCAGAGCGAACCTCAACCTGGAAAATGGGAGTTCCCAGGTGGTACAATAGAACGCGGCGAGAATCCAGAGGATGCACTTTTGAGAGAACTTATGGAAGAGTTGGGAATTCAAACGACCATCATCAAAAAAGCCGGTCTGTGGCGCCATAACTACTCGTTTATGAGTGTGGAAATTCACGGATTCATTGTGGAATCTACGGAATTGGATAAGATTGAGCTCAAGGTCCACAGCGAAATGAAATGGATTTCAACAGCGGACGATTTGAAACTCGATTGGCTCGATGCTGATGTTCCCATCGTCAAGGACTTGCTTGATGGACGTTATTGATGCCAAGTGGATGCTTCTCCATCCGCATCCATTGCCATATCATCGTTCAAATGTCTCGGAACCCGTTGTCGTCCAGAGTGCCATGTGGATGCCTCAATCCAATCGGCTAAACCAACACCTTCGAGTCGAATCTCAAAACATCCACCTAAGGGCTCCTCATCGAGCGCAAACGAAATCTTACCAGCAAATGCGGCCAGTCGAGAGATCCTGAATACGGTCTGATTTTCCTTCAGATGGAGTCCCATTGCATCCATAGCAGTGTCAAGAATTGCTTGTTTTCGCAGTTGTTCAAGAAACACATCGAAGGACAAATTCGTGCATTCAATGTCTTGTCTCCGACTGTTTGGAAAATCGGCATTTTCGAATTCGCCTATAACGGCATTTGGGAAAAGAGCATGAATTGCAGCTGAAACGTTTGTTGCATCATCGCCCGGACGAAGTTGGGTGTGCAAAGAAACTTCGATACCCTCATCTCGTCCGTTGTACGACAAAGGTTTCAGGTCCATGCAATGAGCAACAAGAAACCGCTTTTCAACCTGTTTGTGAAAGTGAAGTATCAAATCAGATTTCGCACAGTGCCGTACAATGCGAGCATCAGAACCTTGGTTGGCAACAATCATTCCAGTTCTCAATGAAGAAGAGCACATTGAGGCTTGTTTGCATTCCTTGATCAATCAATCGCTGCCAGCAAATGAGCACATTGTTGTTGTTCTTGATGGAGGATCGAGCGATTCGACCAAAGAACTCGTTCAATCCATCATAGATGGAATAGACGGTAAAACCCAACCTTCCCTGTATCTGCACGACAATCCTGGGAGGTTTGTGCCACACGCTCGAAATTTTGCGCTTCAATGGCTCCCAAGGAGCATCACCCACGTGCTCGAATTCAATGGGCACATAGAAATCGAAACCAACCATCTTGAAACAATGAAAGCAGCGTGGTATCGAATTGAGAAAAATCATCCCAAAATCGCTGGGCTGGGGTGTCGAGTTGTTGGATTTGATACCTTCCAAAGTCGAGTTGAGTCCATTCTTAATTCAACGTTGGAAAGCCCTCTTGGTGGAAGTACTGGACAATTTGCGAACTTTGCGCACGAAGAAGCCACCAATGTTCCAGCCTTTGCCCTGCATCGACGTTCTGCACTGGATGAGGTGGGTGGTTGGGATGAAACCTTCCTAACCAGTCAAGACAGCGATTTAAGCATGCGATTGACCAAAGCAGGTTATACGCTTTTCAGAACTCCTGAACTTGTTGTAAAAATGCGCAGGAGATCCTCATTTCGGAATTGGTTTCTGATGAGTCATCGTTATGGATTTTGGCGAACGAAGGTTCTCAGGAAGCACCCAAAACGACTCGTCCTCCGAGAATTTCTTCCGTTGTTTGGGTTGATGCTCGTATCGTTGCTGTGGTTTTTTGAACCCGCATTCGCTTTATTTCCTCTCGCAACCTATGGTATTGTACTTGCATTGTCTGGATTGCTGAATCTCAAGAAGGGATTATCGCATGCATTAGGCGTCCCCTATGCTCTCTTCCTGTTGCATGTTGGATTCACTCTTGGACTGATTGATGGGTTGATTCGAAAGGGGCGGGCTCCAAGCGATCGATGAGCAAACAATCAAGGCGAACGCATAAGAACAGTGCGTAGGAGTGGTAGATATGGAAACACGAGGGACCTCGTCGATTGGGCTGTTTGTGTTGCCATTGCTTGTAATGGGATGCTTGCATCTCGTTGTTACACCACTTGGAGACTTGCTTTCAATTTCCTGGGTGTATCTTTTGATTTGGTACGCTGTGGCAATACTACTTGGATACGTGTTGCTTCGTCGCACGCGAGTGACCAAAGATCATGAATACCGTCGTTCTGAAATAATGAAGAAAATGAAGCATGTTTACGATGCTGAAGCAAAAGGTGTTTGGGAACAGGACACTCCCCTGGAAAGTGATGGTCAAGTGAGCGTAGAGCGATTGGACGCAAAGGTAGGTTCTTTCGGACGAGAGGCTCCAGAGTTGGAGTTGAATCGTGATGTAACTTCAGATGTTGCAATGCTCTCAGAGCAGGGTTTTGTCCAGAAAGCAACGCGTCGCATGAATCGTAACGGTACTGAAATGGAGGATGCCGTTGATTCTACGGTTGGTTCCGTACGCAAAAAAAGCTGGATGGACGGCATCATCGATGGATTGTTCACTATGTTTGGCAAGGACAAAGAAGCTGAGCGCGAAGAGCAGCGGGTTCAACGACTTCGTGCAAACGCAGAACAATCCCCCGTTATTGCACAACGACCCGTTGCTCCAATCAGAGAAACGATTGCATCAACATCAAGTTCCGATGAAAACCTTACAATGACGTCGATGAGTGATGACGGTGGAATTATTTCTTCAACCTCACAAGATAACTCTCCAAAACCTTTGAAGAGAAACGAGTCGATTGAAGATCTTGCAATGCTCAGTGGCGGCAACACTTTTTCCAAACCACTTGGAGTTTCGGGTACTTGTCCAACGTGTGGTGTCAAGAATCCTCCATCGGAACGTTACTGTTCGGCGTGTGGTGCGACACTCTTTGCCTAATTCCGACGCGAGGTTTTAGAGGAGCGGCTGTTGGGGATATGTAGGTGGAACGTTGACTGACAAACGAGACTACTACGATGTTCTCGGTGTTGAACGTTCAGCAACGGAAAAAGATCTGAAGAACGCATTCAGAAGACTCGCGAGAAAATACCACCCAGATCGAAGCGATGAACAAGACGCTGAGGAGAAGTTCAAGGAAATTCAAGAAGCCTACGCCGTATTATCAGATGCTCAAAAGCGTGCACATTACGATCGTTTTGGTCATGACAACTCTGCAGGGAACCCATTCGGTGGATTTTCTGGGGGTGGATTCAATATCAACCTCGAAGACCTTCTCGGTGGCGATTTCTTTTCAGGATTCTTTGGAGGTGGAAGAGGAAGGACACGCGAACGGCGAGGTTCAGATATCCTCGTACGTCACAGTATTGATATGGCTACGGTTTTCACTGGGAGTGAGGAATCGATCGAGCTGGACCTCCCCATGGAATGCATCACGTGTCAAGGTACAGGTGCAAAAGATGGCAACACAACAACCTGTGGCAAATGCAACGGTCAAGGTAGAGTACGTGTTCGCCAACAGATTGGACCTTTTGTGAACGAGGTGATACAAGACTGTCGAGATTGTGGAGCGACGGGCTCCGTGATTGAATCTCCATGCTCAGATTGCAAAGGGCGAGGTCATCGCGTTGAAAACAAAACCGTGCGATTTAGTGTGCCACAAGGTGCTGAGCACGGAACACGTCTACGACTTCGAGGCCAAGGGCAACCTGCAGAACGGGGTCAAGGATCGAATGGTGATCTTCTTATTGAAATAGAAATCGTTAGCCATGCGTGGTTTGAACGAAATGGGTCCGATTTGATTATGTCACTCCCACTTGGATATCCAGATTTAATGCTTGGAACGAAAGTTACCATAGACCACATTGATGGGAAAAAATTGGACATTGTGATTCCTCCTCGCTCGTCTGCAGGACACACCCTTGAAATTAAGAAGCGAGGTCTTCCGCACATGCGACGAAGTGGACGTGGTGATGTCGTAGTGTTGCTCAAATTGCACGTGCCTGAAAAGATTTCAAAAGCTGACAAAAAGCAATTGGAGAGCATGAAATCCAATTTCAACCCAGTCGATCAAATGGAGCGGATTCTCGAGGACGCTGCTGACAGAAGAGCGAACGAATGATTACTCTTCTTCCGAAAAACGGTTGAGAGCTGTTGGTATTCTCATTGCTCTCGGAGTTCCCTGAACTTGACCGTTCAGTTCAATATCGACTTGGGTTGCTTCGCCAGATAAATCAACAGTGAGGAATAGAGTCGTGTTTTTGTGGATTGTATCTATGAAGACCTCTTCGCCTTGATGCAGCAATCGGGGTTCAACTCGCTCAACGTTTAATGCCTGACCGTAGGGCGCATCGAACCTGAATGCAGATATTTCCCAAGTTTCTTTTTCCGTATTCAAGCCCAGAAGTATTGGCCAGTTGCCCATCGATTTTGCCAATCGAGGATCGAGATTCCACACAGCAATCGATGTTCCATCGGTAGTGTAGGATTGTTCCGGTTCGCCCCAAGAAGAAATTGCGGATTGCCATGGCAACGTGGCGACCGCTTGAAGTGAGCGGACGAGTGTTTTGCGGGTTTTTTCAGGAGATTCTTTTCCTTCGTCCAAGAGGTTTGTAAGAACTCGAAGGCGTTGCTTCATCGCTCCAAGTCGTTCTGCATGAAGTCGAGTTTTCCTTATACTCAATACCAAATAGAGTGCCGGAATCATCATGCCAAATCCTAGAACCCATCGGATGGCGGATCCCCAAAACTTCGCCTCTTCTGATGGAGGAAACCACGGTTCCTCTCCAATTTCAGTTGTTACTTTTGTCATACGTATTTCGTAATCAAGCGAAGCAAGGTCGTTGCTCCATGTTTGATTATCGAGAATTGAATCGTTCGCATGATACAACTCAAGCAAATGGTAACCAGGTCCTACTGTGATGTAAAGGTCCATTTTGGAATCAAACAAATCCGGCGTCAATACGAACTCTTGCAAAACTTCCAAACTCTCTTGGTCGAGTTCTTGCACACGAGCCCGAAGTTCCTGACTCGCACCATCAACAATGATGTTCAAACGATGCTCTGAATCAACCCATCCATCAACGGAGAGCAGATACACATCCCGAACGTCCAATGCAGCAAGTGTGAGTTCTCCAGAGTAGGGATCAGTATTTTCTGCGAAAAGTATTGGCCAATTGGTTTGATTCAACGTGGGTGGATGGTAAGCTGGTGCATCGATTGAAGTGTTTCCATCCGCAAAGGTTTCGATTACGATATCAACCCAATGCACGCTGCTCTCTATGGTTAGCATAGCCATCGTAGTGTTTGGATATGCGTGAATACGTTCGACGGTGTTCTTGGAAACGAGTACCGATGGCATCATGACCCATTGGCTGTTGATTCGAACCGATAATTGTGCACTTATGTCCTGGATCAAGGGAGAAATTTTGACAATATCCGTGGGATGGAGCACAAATGCGCTTTTTGATGAACCATGGCCGATTTGTTCAAACTGCGTAGTGTCGTCCTCGATCGTCATGGTTCGTTGCACATTGTGAATGGTACGTTGTAAAGCATAAGCAGAAAATAAATCTGAAGTGGAGACGCGAACAACAATTCTTCCATCGTTTGATACCTTTAGATACACTGCTTCTTCCATGGTGCTTGGATTGGTTCCAACTACGGATTCTATGAAGGGCTGCAAAAGAACTTCCTCTGTTTCAGTCTGGTGATAGAAATCAAAACGAATGGAGTCTGAAGCGTGATGGAGCATCATTTCGACAGTTTCGTTGCTGTTGACTTCAAATGCATAATACTCATCAGCATTCGCCTCAACTGCTCCAGCATCGAACCCTAGCACTGAGTAATTTCCCTCTGTTATCGTGTTTAAGTTACCCCGAGATACGTCGAGGCATGAGAACGAATTGGAGCATCGTTTTGAATCAACAAGTTCAATCCCGCTTTGCGGACTTGGGCGTGTGTTTGGGTGCGCTTTATCTTGAGCAACAAGAAATGAGGTTGAGACGGTCTCAGCAATGGTTGAGCTAATTGTAATCTTTGCATCCAGAGGTTCCGTTGCTTTGTAGGTTACAGAGGTTGAAGATGTGATTGAGGTTTCACCTGCTTCAAGTTGGACCTCACAATAGCCACAGCCCACGTTTACAGAAAGGATCATTTCTTCGTCAAGTTGTAAGATTTGCACGTGGGATTGTCCAACATCTAGTGCAATCATTTGCAGTCGTCCGTCAATCGTAAATTCATTGATTGGTTCTTCACTTGAGGCAACTGGAATCGTTGACAACAGCAAAATACTGAGCACCAGAAGCATCTGTCTTGATGCGTTGTGGACTCTGCTCTCCATAGGCATGGGCTGAAGGCCCAGTCTTTCAACCCTTTCTGTTTGTTTTGAGGCATCTTTGAAAAACAAACTACCTCAGCACGAGTCATGGCAGAAGGACTCGGCAGAACGGTTCTGTTCCGCCATCGATACGCACGCATTTGGGGATTAGGAAATCGTTCCTCTCCTGCAGTTCATACACCTGCTTTCATTTCTACTGAAGGAGACGACGAAGCCTGTCGAGAACTCGCAGCATTTCATTGCATACAAACACGAACCATACCTGCGCAAATCACCGTCTCAACGCATCATCAACTTATTCCACCCAAGTTTGATTGCCCAGGCCCGTCCATGGAAGCTTCCATCGGTCACGTGCTTCCTCCTTCATTGGATGAGGCGAACGCAGGCGAATCAGCGGACACAGGGGATTTACTCCCGGTTTCTTGGCAGAGACTGCATCATGATTCAGAGTTGTTGGACGAAGACCTGTACCCGAACATTGTTGTGTTGGTCGACGCAGTGCAACTTGCTGCACAACCCGGAAAGTTGGTCAAAGCCATTCAAACACTCAAGCATCGGTTCCCCGGGGCGTTGTTGTGGACTCCAGGATTGGGTGGTCCAGACAATCTTGCGGTATTGGCATGGTTCGGAGTGGATTTGTTTGATACCACTCGGGTTCGCCTTTGCCTAAGTACTGGGCATCTTCTGACTTCCTACGGTCCTCGATTACCGCTGGCAGATGAAACGTGCAATATGGATGCGGCATTGCATCATTACCACCAAGCAATCCGAACCGTTCAATCGGCAATCAAGTCTGGAACATTACGCCGTATTGCGCAACAACAGAGTTTGAACAGCCCGCGTTTGGTTGAACACATGCGTCATTTTGATGCATTATCCAATTCACAGAAGAACGTTCTGCGCTCTCATCCTTCGGGTATCGACACAATCGAGTTTATGTCGCAAGAAAGTCATCTCGACGCAGAAGTGAGCGCCTGGGTGAAATTCATGCAAGAACGCTACACAGCCCCCGAAGGGTTGGACAACACGCTGGTCTTGTTGCCATGTTCAGATCGTAAACCTTACCGTCTTTCGAAATCGCATCGAAAGTTCATTGAAGCGATTGGTACCAATGGATGCCACGAAGTGATGGTTACATCACCACTTGGGATTGTACCACGCGATCTTGAAGATGTTTGGCCTGCTGGGTTCTACGATATCCCAGTTACAGGTGATTGGACACAAGATGAACTGAGTCGAATTCACTCGATGATTGGATCTCTGGTTGAACACCACAACTACCAATGCATCGTCAACCACAGCGGCCTTGACATACACATTGACGGAATCGACGTCATCGATACTCGAAAAGGTGATTCATCTGGTTCGAGTGAATCCCTGAAACGATTGAAGGAAGCAGTCAATTACGCAAAACAGAACCACCACATTCACCGAAGGAAAGGCGAGGTTGTGAATATGGATCGATTTAAGAGCATATCTCGTTACCTCTACGGTCGTGATGGGTGGCTCGATGGTTGTCGAATAAGAGGAAAACCCCCACGTTGGAAGATTGAAAAAGATGGGAAACAAATTGCGCTGTGGTTTTTTGACCGGGCTGGTTTTTCTTTTAGCAAAGAAGCTATACTACCTCTTTACGAAAACGACATCCTTCCGAAAGTACACATACGTTCTGACATAAAATGGAAAGGCGACCTCCATCTTGGGATTATTGATTCCTATGATGAAGACATTCAAAGGGCACAGGACTTGATGGTTGTTCAAGATGGAAAACCGGTTGGCTTAGCGAGGAGCATCGCTCCAGGTTGGGAATGGTCGGGAACGCCCGGCCTTTTGGCAAAGATGCACCAGAAACGTTGACCAAATGAAGCGATGTGGTTAAGAAGGGAGAGCAGGTCGCAAGACTGCTCGGAGTGGTCTATATGGCACGAATGTATTCATCCCGCAAAGGAAAAAGCGGCTCATCAAAGCCATTCATGACCGAGCCATCACCATGGTCCAATACCGATGTGAAAGAGATTGAATCCTTGATCGTTAAGTACGCTAAGGAAGGTCTGAGCACATCTCAGATTGGCATCGTCCTGAGGGACAAACATGCCGTCCCAAACGCACGATTGGTCCTAGGAAAGCGCATTGGTGCGGTCGTCGCTGAAAACAATCTTGGAGGATCTTATCCAGAAGACCTCATGAACCTCATGCGCCAAGCGGTTGCAATCATTGACCATCTTAGTTCAAATCATAGAGACGTTCACAACAAGCGTTCATTGGAGTTGACTGAAGCAAAAATTCGACGACTCGGAAATTACTACAAGGCAGAGGGTCGACTTCCTGAAGACTGGAAGTACAAGCGCGACCAACTCCGACTTATTGTTGAATGATTAAAAGCATTCATTTGGTTCGTCATTGAGGCATTGTTGGGACCGCCATGCAAGACCTAAGAGAGGCTTCTTTTCTCAAACCGTTGGACACAGTGCTCAACGAAGCGGTATCGTTCTTGCAAGGAGAACCCTTGATGCTGATGACAACAGCGGATTTACAATCGATCTTGGCCCTTGGATTTTTAGAATCCGCACTATTGGATCGGGACATATCTTATTCTCGACGAATTCTACCACCAAATTCACACCTCCCTCCTGATGAGGATGGTTTAATTCCAGAACAAAATGGGAGCAGGGTCTTAGTTGTTGACCCATGGGACCGATTTGAATCCTCTTCAGAAGACGTATTTGTTCTATCCTCAAAAGCGATTGAAGTTGAATTTCATCAATCACCAAACAAACGAAGAGGTCGTGTTGACGTTGTTTTACAATCCTCTGCTATAGCCTCAAGTCTTGCTCCAAATGGAAAACGTACAAAGCGC
>PBSP01000092.1 GCA_002726845.1 Methanobacteriota archaeon
TAACCAGCGGGTATGGCTATGAAAGAGCAACCAGAGCCGTGCCGATACTGACGATTAACGAATTTCTGAACCACAATCCAAACGATTCACCGTTCAGTATCTTTTCGAAGTGCTCGGTGGTGAACGAATCTCCGATCTGACCGCCTAAGCTGTTGCCCTCTGAAAAAGCAATATCAATAACCCAAATCAATGGAATAACCGAAATTGCGACAAAGTGGACGAGGGTGATGTGCGCACCTATTGCTTCTATTCGCCCGCCCAATTTGGCATTTCTAAGAAGACCGTACTCAAAAGCGGAGTCCGAGAGTTTACGCGCCGTCCAAACGGTAACAGGACGTCCAGACAACCAATAGAGAGCCAAAACCGACGGCACCAACGACCAGCAGTGAATCCAGAAGTTGAACACGGTTGGTTCTGCAATAAGAAGACGGTATGCAGAGAGGCCGAGCAATGACGAGCTTAACACCAGACATACATTACGACGAAACGTATCGTTGATTTCCGGCAACGATGCTCGAAGTGCAGCAAAAAGAAGACAACTCAACACACCCAGAATCAGCATCTTAGAATCGGCCCGGAGAACATCCACAGTGAGCAGCATAAAGTTCACAACAAATGCTGCGACAAGCCAACGTCGAAGCGTGATGATCTCGATAGGCACATACCACAACCGCATATCAACAGCATTTGTCATGAGACCGCCTCCGTTGCGTTGGTTTGTTTCATGTAATACCAAGAGAAGGCGAACAACATCATGAAGATGATACCCGACCAAGCCGCTGCAACACCATAAGCACCATCTCGGAAAGCAACATCATACACGAAGGTAATCAAAATGTCCGTTTGCCCGGGTTCGCCAAAGTACAGATTTGGGCCTCCATCGGTCATCAAATAAATGACGTTGAACATGTTGAACGTCCAGATGAAGCCGAGGAGGGAAAGGGGTACTAGAGCGCTACGCAGATTTGGTAGAGTCAAATAACGGAACGCATTCCACCCCGAGACGCCATCGACCTCAGCAGCCTCATACATGTCATTGGGTAACGACTGCAGGGCTCCACTGATGGACATCATCATGAAGGGAACGCCGAGCCAAATGTTGACAAGAATAACGATGATCTGTGCCCCGGTCGGGTCTGACAGAAAATCGATGTTCGTACCGAGAAGATCGTTGATGAAACCATCCGGCTGGAACATTCCTCGCCAAACAAGAACCGAGATGTACGACGGTACTGCCCAAGGCAACAACAGTGCGGTTCGATACGCGACCTTTCCTCGAATCTTACTTCGATACAGAAGAACTGCAAGGAACAAACCAATTGCAATGTGTGCAGAAACGTTCGCAAACGTCCATATGAGAGTGAACAACGTAACACGAAGGAATCCATCCGAAGAAAAGACATCCCAGAAGTTGTCCAAACCGATGAAGGATTGGTCACCCAATTGTGTCTGATTGGCGTCTGTAAATGCAAGCCAAAAGCCATACAAAACTGGATAGAATGTTAATACGGCTAACGCTAGTAATGCGGGAGCAACATAAAAATGCGCAAGTTTCGATTTGGTACGTCCGAGTTTGGCATCGTTCCATCTTGCAAAACTGAGCAGAGCGACCAATGAGAATACGATTGCACCGAGTGCAAAGAGAATAGGAGACGTGTCACCTACTTCAGGACGAACATCTCCGATGCTGGTGTTTTGGGTACTGGAATAGAGAAGTGTTTCACCACCAAAGACCTCAATCAAGTGGTCTTGGTCAGGTACCATGCCTGTAAGATTGCATTGAATCGTTTGCGATGCCGTTGAAAGAATACGAACCTGACCAATTTGCCGGACCTCTGTCCCGTTGATTATACAGGAATCGTAGCCCAAAACAGCGCCCGTATTTTCCGAACCAACCTCGAATTTTGTGTGCAATTCACCATCGACGAATATCTGGTGTTCTGTGAGATTCAATGGTGCAAATTCGATGCGAATGGTACGGTATCCTTCAGCGAGTGGGAATGGCTCTGCTCTCGATATCGCTTCGACCTGTTCTTGCAGTTGTTGATTTGCTCCAGTAAGAGCTTCACTGGTGGTCGCAATTCCAAGGTAGGCTTGATCAAAAGCCGTGCCAAGAGGACCGTAAATCAGAGACATCGCTTGGGTTGTTGGTGCTGGTATCCCAACTTTCGTTTGATTGAGGAAGCCTGAAAGGACATCGTCTCCCGTTATGTCAGAATCCGATTCCAGTGCTACATGTGTAGGCATTGTGTAGGTTTCAAGTGCGAATTCTTTCTGAACCTCTTGAGAAGACAGCCACAACGCAAGTTCGGCTGCTGCGATTTTGTTGGCGCTTTGTTTGCTGACCGACCATCCTTTGTAGGTGACAAGCGGTGACATTCGCTCTCCGGTACTTTCGACCAGCGGCAAGAGTGTTTGACCAAGGTTCAATCGGCTCGCTTCATAGGTGGCCCAGTTCCATGGCCCATCAAAAATCATTGCTGCTTCGGATGATACGAATTGATTTTTCATGTTTTCTGCTTGCGTCCCTGTTGCAACAACTCCGTGTTCCAATTCAAGGTCAAGCATCCAGCGCATTGCCTCACTTGAGCCGTTGGAATCGAGTGATGGAGTTCCGTTTTCATCGAACAGCGAACCGCCAAAACCTCCCTGAATGGGGTACCACCAGTATTCAGTTTTGATAGGGATTGCGAGACCTTGAACTTCTTGATTGGTCAGTACTTTTGCCGCTTCAAGAAGATCGTCTTCGGTCCACGTTTCATCTGGATATGAAACACCGCTTGAATCGAACAAGGCTTTGTTGTAAATCAACGTCAAGCAGTCCTGACTTGCCGGGAGTCCGTACAAAGCATCTCCATATCGCATAGCTTGCAAAGCCCGTTCTTCAAACGAGGACCGATCCTGCGGTGTAAGGTGCGGTCGCAAATCCTCCAAGAGAGGAAAGCCGTTAACACGAACTTCACCGATTGCACCGAGTTGATCGTTTGAAAACCGCATTAAATCGGGGGCTTGTCCTCCTTGTGCTGCGGTCATAAACACCTGATTTGCCTCAGTGTAGGGTTTCATCGTAGCGTCCACAGTCACATTTGGATGTGCTGCTTCAAAGGAACGTATTGAATTCATGAACACAACTTCTTCCTTGCTTTCTGGAGCAAACGTGTACCAGACATCAAGGGTAATCGCTGCATCTTCGGATTCCTGTTCGGTAATTTGTTGGCCATCACCGAGACATCCTGATAAGAAAATCAATGAAAAAATAGCAATTGCGAGGAGCCGCTTCCGTAAGGAAGGCACTTTCGCAATCCCGAGCATGCAGCGGCCTTCTGTTGTACGAACTTAAACACCTCGGAACGCTCAACAACGCCTCATTTGTGGTGATATGCGACCGGCAACTGACCAAGTTGCATCCATTCCGTATACAGTAGGGTTTTCAGTTCCATCCGCGCACTCTGCCTCCAGCGTTTGCGCATGGTCCGCTCTGCTTCTCGACTTGGGACAGGAGGTGGTGAAAATCGACAATTTGATTCGTCTGTTGCAGGAATGTGTGCATCCTCCCACTCAACCCCCCAAAGAATCAGCCAATCTGGAGGAGCAACACCAAAATCAACCTCCACATCAGGGTTTTGAATTGCATTGCGTACATCCGCGGGAGTAATTTCTCCCAGAGTTAAGAGTTGGAGTGCCATTGCAATACGACGTACTTGGTTCCAAAGAAACGCTTTCCCTACGATTTCGAACCCAACTGTACGGCCATCGACGACCCACGGACTGCACGACTCGATGGTTCGAATAGGGTTTTTATCGGGTTCCAGACGTGCAAAGTTTCGTGCATCGTAGGTTCCTACGAACAACTGCAACCACTCGACGAATTCTTCGCCGGGATCCTTCCAGAAGTCCATGCATTCCATTCTGTAACGGTACACGCGATGAACTGCGAGGCGTGGATTCCAATCCATACCAACGGCTCGCACGTCCAAAAAAGCGATTTCATCAGGGAGTAAATCATCGACAGCCCGGACGAATTTTCGAGGCGTTATGCTGTCCCAGAGGGAGGAAGCAACTCTGACCGAGCCACCATTCAAGCGGACGTGGACGCCTGCATCGGTACGACTTGACAGAACGAGATTGTGACTCTCATCGTCCTTTGAAATCCATCCAAGTTTCTCGAAAACGCGAATCAATTCCCCTTGAACGGTTCGAACGTCCGGTTGCACTTGGCTTCCATGGAAGGCGTCGCCAAGGTAACCAATGCGAAAATGCAGACGCGTTTCTGCATCAGACATGCGTGAGCCTCAATCTTCGGAAGTGAGTATTGCGGCTGCCTCTTCAGGCGTGTAGCCCAAGCCACCTACAGCCCAGATGAGGGCTTGTTTGACCCACGGCTTAACCATGGGGTTGGACTTTTCTGGGTCGATGACTTCGATGGTATCGACAATGTTTCGAGCAGCCATGTAAAGGACGTCATCGGTTGGAATGTCCGCCATCTCAAGTCGGCGGCTGTACCGTTGGAATTCCTTAACGGCTTGTGGAACTCGGCGACATTCCAAAGCAAATGAAGCAAAGTCTGCAATGTATTCATCGTTCTCTTCATCAAGTTCCATGGCTTTCTTGTAGGACATCATGATCTTGGTTCCTGGAACGACATCGTCTTGCTCTTCCATGTTCAGCATGTTTGCAAACTCTGCATACGTGTGCTGTAGGATTGCATTATCGCGATTAGAACGAAGTTTTCCATCGAGATTTTCTACAGCTCCCTTGAGGTCGCCTCCTCGAAACAATTCCATCGCTTCTTCCATAATATCGTCGGTCATATTTTTCTCTCCATCGTTGCCCAAAAATTTGGGGTTCTTGAACACAACGGTTCGGTCTTATCCTTCCGTTTGTTGCGTCAATATCTCTGCAAGGTTGTCCAATTTTGTCGATTGACTGTGCTTCTTGTGCATTTCATTGAGCAACGTCTTTGTGTCTTCCCAACCGCGTATCTTGTAGAAACAATGCTTTGGATCAGGTCGTACAGTTCGAATGGTCCGTTGATAGAACATCAAAGCGAAAAACGATTTGAGGAGGCTTTTTCCGGCCTTTTCAACGGATGTGTCGTCTTGCTTTTCTGGGAGATTTGGAGAAACACCTACACTTCCGCCAACCGACTCTTCGACAATGCCGACACCAGAGTCTGTGAGAATGGTGAGTGTCGCAAATCCTGTCATCGTTCCAAATGGTGTGCGCTCGACTTGCACTTCTGATATTCGATCGAAGAGAATGCGGCGGTGGGCCCGGCTGAGCAAGAAGGAATGCTTGAAAATGACCGCATTGCTTGTAATGGCATAGTCGAAACTCCGCTGGTAATAGAACACCAGAGCCCAATATGTTAAGGTCAGAGCAACTCCTGAAATCAGGAAATTGTATTCAAAGCCAAGGAACGGTTCAACATCAGCGTCAGAAAACACATCCCGCACCAAAGCAATCAATCCATCAATTTGAATCAACACTGGAGCAAGTGTTGCAAGAAGCAACCACATTGTCACCCAACGTCCTGAAGTCGAAGTGTTTAGCATCCGGTTAAACCAAGTTACTGTAGCCATAACCACTACAAATCCGAACGGAAACTTTGAACCACCGAGTCCCATAACCCAAACGACAAATTTTGCAAAACCTCCCGAGTCTTCGTTGAGCAAAGAATCGGGTTTCCAAAAAATCATGTGCACGACAAAGACAATCAAGCCTAGCATGTACATTCCCATGAACCCAAGTGGGCTCGGTGATTTTGTGAGGAGAACCTCTTCACCTTCGATGAGTTTGAAGCGATTTTTCATGGCTTCTTGACTGGACGAATCGTCCGCTGTTTTGGGACCCTCGACTTCGGTTGTTTCTGTTTCTTGGGCCTCAACTTCGTCGCCACTCATGCTCTTGCACCAATAGGTTCTCATCGCACAAGCACATAAGTCCTTTGCTGAGATGGTATACGAAGCGTTCGCATTTACTCAATGCAACAAACCCCAACTGTGCTCCGCATTCCCCCTGATCCAATCAAACATCGATTCATCTCGTACTCCGTCCTCATCCTGAATCGTGAGGGATTCAACAATCAGAGGGTATTCATTGTACGTCAGATGCGACCAAATCCCTCCCCGAGTAGGTTGGTGGAAATCCCAAAAAGCACGTGCTACGGCGCAAACAGTCGCACGAATCGTCGTCCTGTCGTTTTCGAGCCAAACAACAAATCGCGGAAGATCGTTATCCTGTCGCTGTTTCTCGACCGTTACACGATGAAAACGTTCACTGCGTCCTTTTTTTGCATCATGAAACAAGCCGCCTTGACTCACGGAAATGTGCGTCACATCCCGGCGTTTCCATTCCTTTGAATCTCGACTAAGAATCGTTGTTGATAGGTGCGGTAGGAACCAGTCAAGGTACGAACCATCGGAGAAGTGAAGCACGCCCCAATACCATGGAACACTCGGTGCTTGGACGCAGACCTTTTGGAAATACGCTGTACCATGGACCTCTTCGCCGTCCACGGTTCCGTTGACTTGTGTACCGTGCAGTCGCAAAATATCGTACCCCAAGGAGCCCAGATACGTTGCCGTTGCTTCTCGTGCTGTCGAAACCACTGGATTCCATGGAGTCATATTCAGCCGGATGGACTGCACTGCTTCGTGCTCAATGTCAAGATTCAACCAAAAGGAGGTACGGTCGGCATGCATCCCCATCGAACAATCGCCATCAAGCATTGGAACAACCGCTCCGCCACCCTCACCAGCAGAACCCGGCCATGAGGAGTGTGTGGACGGAAGAACAACCATGTCGCAAACCCTCGCAATAATTTCATCGTGCATAACCGAACCGTCGAACCACCACGCACAAACCATCCCATCGATTTGAATCGCACCCTCCGCATCAAACCCTGGTGTTCCTTTGGGTTTCCACTCAACATCGTTGATGTGCACGACATCGTTCTCTTTGGTTGACCAAAGAACCATCAGTTGCTTGCCCGACAAGTGGTGCTCATCGTCATCGATCATGACAAGCCACCACCACCAATCCCATGTCAAGTGTTCAATCGGTGGACGCTGATGAAGCGACCACAGCGTTGAAAAATCACCTGCAAAGGAATCCATCAGCTTCCCTCACACGATTTCCTTTGATTTGAAAATCAGTTGCCCAATGAACCAAAAGAATACAGCTTGGCAGAAAAGAACAACCACAGAAAGGACGGTGGTCGCATACGGTCCGAGGCCCAAGCCGAGATCGCTTTGAGCCCATTCAAGAGCGCGATACCCCGGAAGTTCGTTGCCCCCACCGAAGAAGAACGAGGCATCGCCAGTGCCTCCCGCCCAAGCACCCTTTTGCGTGAACAGAGCCATGTCGGGCCAAACGAGATAGGCACCGGAATCGATGATGCTCATCGACCAACCTACTATCGACATGCGTAAGAACGTCGATTCGGGTACTGTCATCGACAAGAGAGCCATCCCCAATTCCCATGCAGCGATTGGAAGGGCGAGGATAATTCCATACTTCCACAACACACCCAAAAATGCAAAGAGCATCCCATAGACCAACGTTGCAAGCAACGCAGCGATGAGAATCGAAAACCACACACCAAGGTCCTTGAAACGGAAAATCTGATCACCGGGGCCCATAAATCCAGAGACGATGGCAAGCAACGAACAAACCACCAATAGGTATGGCCAGACGATGGCCAGATAACCCAGCATACGGTACAAGAAAATTTCACCGCGCGCTATGGGTTTTGCTGTCATGTATTGCATCGTTCCCGATGTCATTTCATCACGGATCAATCCGGTAGCAAGAAACAAGGGCACAAAAATACTCAACAGGAACACAAAACCGAGTTTCCCCACGCCCAAAATAAACGCTCGATGTTGAGCCTCTTTTCCGTACCGATCTTCATCAGGGTCTTCGTCAACGTACGGGTCAGCGTAAACGAAATACGAGCCGCTCAAGGAATCGTATACCAAGACAATGTTGCAGGGCGTTCCATCGTTGTTGTCGTCTTTTAGGCTCTCGGGAAGAGAGGAATTGTTGCAATCCCCATCATCATCGATGCCAACCTCGAGCCTTGAACCATCCGAATAATCCCAATCGTAATCGTCTTCGTTAATGTACATCGATGCCGGTTCAGGGTCTATGGGAGGATCGAGCAAACCAGGATGTGAAGCCGCGTCGTTGAGGTCGGTCCCGTACTTGTATTCCTGCCCGTTTACGTACCCGTCACCATCCCAATCCAATGAATCTCCGTCATTATCAATCGCTTCAATTTCGGTGTTCATCGCATCTATGTAAAACAGAAGAACGACGGAGATTGCGAGAAAACCCACACCGAGAACCACCCACGTTGACAACCTCGTTCGATATTGACGCATTGTGAATTCTGCTATCGCAGTCGCCTTACGATCGAGAGACGTCCAAATGGTTTCTCCACGCTTTTTGTCCATTATCGGAACCCTCCGGTAAGATAGCCCAAGATGGACTGGAGATCATCGTCAGGGTTGTTGATGACCATCACGTCATGTTCGTTATCAACAATAATTTTGGGGAGCCGTTTGTGAAACTCTCCGAGATGATGTGTGAATACCTTAAGTTTGGAAGAACTTGGAAATTGAAGGCCGTGAACCATATCTAGGCTGAGCACGTCTTTGGCCAACGACTTTGCATCTTTGCACTCGATTTCAATGGTGTGTGGAATGTTGTCGAGTTGTTCCCGTATGGCGTGCAAATTTCCAATGGCCAACAAACGACCTTGATGCAAAATGACGATTTGTTCTGTAATGCGTTCAATTTCAGAAAGAATGTGACTGCTTAACAGAACCGTTCGTCCCATTCGCCCAAGTTCCCGTATAACGTTCATGATCGTTGTTCGGGCGAGTGGATCGCAGCCTTGCAACGGTTCATCGAGGATGATGAGGTCAGGGTCGTTGACCAGCGCATGGGCAATTTTGGCCCGCTGGCGCATCCCTTTGGAATAGCGTCCAATCTTCTTATGCATTACATCACTCAAGCCAACAAATTCAAGCACACGATTGGCTTCTTTCTTTGCTTCATCACGGGTTAAACCGTGAAGACGCGCAAAGGTCGATACGAATTCATGCGCAGTCATCCAATCGTGCATCTTTTCGTTTTCAGGTACGTAGCCGACGCGAGCATACGGGGCAGGATTTTTCCAAGGATTGGTCCCAAACAATCGAACCTCACCTTGAGTGGGTTGAAGTTTGCCCATCAGGAGTTTAAACAGCGTTGATTTGCCTGCTCCATTAAGTCCAAGGATTCCAGTGACTCCACCGCTCAAAGCGAGGGATATTCCCCCTAGAGCTTGGTAACGCCCGTAGGTTTTGCCCACGTTGTTGAGCATGACAACGGGTGCTTGAGCCTCGGGGACCCAAGCCTGTTGTTGTGCTTTTCCTTCTTGTGCGAGGTCAGGAATCATTCACGCGTCACCTCCATAGAAGACACACGTACGCTCAGAACGTAAAGAGAAATTGCGTTGATGGTGATGACTGAAGCCAGCGACCAAATCCAAGGATGGTCGTAAATCACGTTGGTTCCAATCAACGATTGACCGACGTGCGCAACCGAATCGTACGGCGAAATCAAATACAGAATCGAACGTTCAAACAGACCTTCAACGATAGCTGCGAGGGTTTTCGTCCCCAGCAAAACGGCAAGAAGAGCAATACCAGGGAAAAATTTTCCTCGAGAAACCGAGGACAACGCCAAGCCGATGCTGGTGTAGGTTATGATGAGAAGGGCTGCACAAAATACCGTTGTTAGAAACATTGGGAACGTGTCGAGAATCCAAGCCCAGCCGCGCCCCATTGCCAATATGTCAACGAAATAGTAAAGGAATAGCGTACCGATAATGATGAAACTTTGAATCGTTGCTACTGCAAGATACTTCATCCCAACATAGTCGAACCGATTGATCGGTCTTGAGAAATAAAGAGCGCTTGTACCGTTGGACCGATCCTCTGATATGACACCACCAACCAACAACGCAGCCACAAGTGGATAGAACAGCATGTTGCGAGGAAAGAAACCAAGAATGTGGGCGTAGAGATTGTTCCGTCCAACACCCCACAGTTCGTACAAGCTAGGTTCTCCAATCACAGCAAATAAGAGCGTCAGTGCTACATCCGTCATCGAGGCGATGAGCACAAAAATCAGGACGAGTTTGGTTGGAACACCCCACGGACGGTGTCCTTTTCGAACGATACCGAGGACGTGATGTCGAAAGATGGCCCAATTTCTCATCCAACGCGGATTCAATGTACCTTCCCAAGGAACGTAGACTTGTTCGAAGACTTGGCCCGTCTGAGGGACGGTTTGTGCTACGGCAGCATGATCGCCTGTTTCTGAACCCCAGGCGGCGTCCATTCGACCTTGACCTGTGACAGGTGTGGAAACATCGATGGGCGACTCCTCAGTCATGCTCCAGACCCTCCCATCGATTCCGGTGCATCGACTTTACGTGCTTCAGCAGGGGACGCGAGCAGATCTTCACTGGATTTAACGCCGTACCCAAAACGCTCCATGATGACGATAAAAAGGTCCTCAAGCGAAGCCTCGTATTCGTGCATGCGTCGAATCTGTGCACCCGTTTCAGCCGCACACTTGAGAATTCGATGTGTCGTTCTCTCGCCTTCATGACGAATGCGCATCATCCTCCCCTCTCGGCGTACTTCAAGGCCATCTTTGCCTAAAGCAGCCTCGAGTTCGCTCGCCATTCCCCAGACATGAATTTCTATCTCTCGATCGATTGCTTTCAAATCCTCGATCCGGCCTTGAGCAGCGAGTTTGCCCTTGTGCAACAACACAATGTTCTTGCAAACCTGTTCGACATCGTCCATCAAATGGCTTGCCATCAGCACAGAACGATTACCAGCATGGACCATGTTTGACAGTGTTGTCAACATCGCTTGACGTGATTCGGCATCAAGCCCATTTGACGGTTCATCGGCGATGATTAGTTGTGGATCATGTATAATTGAACAAGCCAATTTTGTCGCTTGTTTCATCCCCGTTGAAAACGAAGATATAGGGCGATAGCGTAATTCACCAAGACCGACGTATTCCATTGCAGTATGTGCTCTTGACATTGCAACAACAGGATTCATACCAAGCAGTTCACCGCTGTATCTTACTTGGTGGATGGCATCCATGTTGTCATCGAGCGCATCGTATTCGGGCATGTATCCAATTTTCGAACGTATGGCCAAACCCTCCGTACGGATGTCGTGACCAAGCACTGTTCCCTCCCCAGACGTGGCTTGTATGAGGCCAAGTATGGTTTTGAAAAACGTCGATTTTCCCGCTCCATTGGGACCAAGAAGTCCTGTTGCACCATGCTGAACATCGATGCTGAGGTTGTCGAGAGCAACATGAGGACCGTAGGATTTGGTCAACCCGTCGGTCTTGATAATCAGGTCGTTCGACATTGTCTTCATCGATTACAGCAAAAGGAAGTCTTTGAATCCTTTCACCTCGGTTTACTCAAACGACTTTGAAAAATCACTTCGTGTTCGAACAGCGATTCCTTTTTTGAATCGTGTGGCTTCATTTGCGTCGCACCGTGAAATACCGTGACCGATTAGATTACCTTCTTTGCTCAAAAGAAGACAGGCTTGTCCAGCTTTGAGCCATGGATCGCAAGACGAGATAAATCCATGAAACACATTTCTACCACGAAGAATAAATTCCACAGCATCCTCTTCGACGACCAGTTGTGGAAGCCCTTTGCCTGTCCACGATGACGCATCCTTGTCATCACTGCTGGAAGCCACCGTGGACCGCTGTTGTTGCAAGGCTTTTGCGCCCAAGTCCGTTATGGACAACCCGCCATCGGTCAAACGAGGGCTAAGTATGTGTTTTCCGTCCTTATCGATTACGTTTTTGACGCGACCGGTTCCACCGATGACAAAGCTGCAAGAATGGACGAGAAGCGCAGCATTTTCGTAGGTGAGGTTGGAAAGAACAACCAACTTGTCAAGGATTTGTCGCCGCCGTAATGCCTCGCGTAATTGCGGCAGTTGCGAGTCGTCGACGTGGATTGGTTCTTCCAAGATCCCGTGTTTCATGAGCAGGTTGCTGGCTGCTTGAAGCAGTGATTCTTGTCCAATATCAAGGATTAAAATTCGGTCGGCTTCAAGATTCATTCTGTGCAGTTCTTCCCGCAGGAGCAGTGTGTTCAGACGTCGCTTCCACAACCATGTCGGACCGTCAACTTGAGCAAATGGATTGAGATCTTCCAATGAATAAGGTATCAGACCGAGCGGCGTCTGGACCAGAACTTCTAGATCAGGAGCCGCATGTGCGAGACGCAACACCAACAAGTCGCAGCGTTGCCGCCACGGACCCGGTTTGCCGTTCAGTATCAACACATCCGTCGGCCCACTCGTACGAGGCCTCCACCGTTTCTGGAGTTGTTTTCTTGCGGCGAGTATGTGCGGCCTCGAGCGCGTGTCCTCGCCGCCCCAACGCTCGCCTTTTTTCCGGCGAGGTGTCTGCATCGCTACAATTTTCGACCAATCGTCTTCCCAAATGCCCCCGCTTGGATGAAGTTCTCGAGCTGCTGAACGGTCGTCGAGGATGAGGTCGTCAAGAACATCGGATGAAAGACCCGCTGGGAACGGACGCGTCGTCAGCCACAAAAAGGCCTCCCTTAATGCAGGATGTTGGTGACTGCGTTGCTCTGCCAATTGCCATATTGTACCTTCATGAACTGCCTGTTTGCATCGAGAAAGTTCCGCTAATGTAACCTCAAGGTTGTACCGAGCGAGTAGATTTGTTCGCTCTTCTTTGCCCAATTCACGAACGTTTTCAGGCGTGTAATTGACCACACAAGGCACCAACTCTGGCCATTCCTTGAGTTCACGAATACGATACGTCCCCTGCGGAGAAAGCAGTCGATCGTCACGAGCAAACAGAGCGTAAGCGGCCGAATCAAACAGGTCTGCTCCAAGGGCGATTAGCATTGCGAACAGCATGGGGTGCCCGCATCCAAACATGTGTCGAGGACGTTCTGGAGGTAGTTCACCGATCGTTGCGAGCATGATTTTGACGAGATCCTTGTAGCGATGTTGCTCCATGATTGGGACGATACCTCCAATCGGATGGATGCTGAAGTCGAAGCAGCCCATGCCTTGAGCCGAGGTCTTCCTCAAATGCCGATAGATTCCACCTTGAATGGGGCCGTTTAACATGACGCCTTGAGCCGTATCCAATGATGCTTGACTGCGATCAATGGTCGTCTGAACGGCTTTTTCTACTTCTTCTTCGGTCATATCAGGCCGACTGAAAACATCGAGCATGGTTGCAA
>PBSP01000093.1 GCA_002726845.1 Methanobacteriota archaeon
GTAAAGAGGTTAAGGAGGCTGCTTGACGAAGTGCTTTCTTTTCGAGGCCGTTTTCAGGTAAGCGTTGATTCATCGGAAGATGAAGTGCATCTTTTCGATGTGACCGTCCCAAAAACGGTACACGTACCTCCAACGAATGCGCCATTGAGTGACGATCAACAAGGCGAAGTTGAAAATTGCTCAGTTGTCCATGGTCCAATTCAAATTGCAAGGTTGACTGCAAAGATTGCAGATGCTTTTCCGGTCGATGATCTACCTCCCACCAACGTCCATCGGTCACATCCAATGCCCCTGAATCGAAGGTTTTTGTGAATTGATGATTCAACATTTTAATGCGTTTCCTAAGTTCACTTTTGTGAGATTCCAAATTGGAATACCGAGGATAACCAGCATGAATTTCGTCTGCCCCTTGGCCACACAATCCAACACGAACCGATTGAGCCATCGTTTTGAACAACGGTTGAAAGAACAACACAGAGACATCGAGGTCCTCTCCATGCCATGACAACATCGGCAAGTGCTTTGCGAACGAGTCGCTCTCCATGATGGATTGATGATGGTTCAAATCCAACGAAGAGGCCACCAATTCAGCGGCAACCCAATCCGGATTGTCTTCGCTTTCGGCGACCGTCCAGCATTCGGGTGTTGGTCGGTCGTAGCGTTGTGCTGCGTCGTTGGCAACAGCGGCGACCAAAGATGAATCGAGACCACCTGAAAGGACGATTCCAACAGGGACATCGGACATCAGTCGCTGCCCAACACTATCGATAAAGCCATCAAGCAAACGTTGTGCTCCGAGAGATTCGTTGTATGCAGTAACTGGTTCGATTCTCGGATTCGAAAATCGATGTGAATCGACAAGAACGGGTACCCCTTCTTTCAACGACCATACCTCAACCGTTCCTGGCCGCACCTGATGGACGTCGGCGAACAACGTGGTTGCATCAAGCGGGTACTCCCAAACGAGTCGGGCCATCAACGCACATTCGTCCAGTTGAGGCTTGTATTCTGGGTGCGCTCGCAGCGCTTTGACTTCACTTGAAAAGAGCAAGGAATCTCCCACGCGTGTCCGAATTAAGGGTTTGATACCCATTTCATCTCTCGCCAAAATCAACTGATGATTCACTGGATTCCATAATGCAAAAGCGAACATTCCATCCAGTTGCTGAATCCACGCTGCGTGATCTTTTGCCGAAGCATCTTGATTGCCTCTGCTTGTTTGTTCGAACAATGCGAGAATTGTTTCACTATCGCCAAAGGTTGTCCATGAGTAACTTGACAATGATGAGCGTATGGATTCAAAATTGTATATTTCTCCATTAGCAATCAAAACGTTTCCCTCTTGCGACTGAATGGGCTGAGGACTGCCCTCCAGATCGACGATTGCAAGCCGCACGTGTCCAAGACAGACCTCAGAGTCGTGCCACAGCCCAGAACCGTCTGGACCGCGATGATGTTGTAAGGAAACCATCTTGTTGACTATGCTTGGATCGGGGGCACCAAGCATGCCAGAAAGCCCACACATGAGTCAGATGCACGGGCTGTTGGATATATACAGTTGCTTTTGCATAAAACTACCAAAGCGGATACTTGAAAGCCGTTACGGCGAGTAGTATTACTGCGATGCCAAAGAATGTGTAGTACACGGACTGCGGGGGTTCTTTCGTTTCGTCGTCACCGTACATAAGCGCTCCCGAATTACCCTACATCAATTGATTCTAAAATATGGCGGCCAAATCGTCTCAAATAACACCCAAAAACGGATTCAAGACAAGAACGACGGCCAACGGGATCAACAACATCGTGGCGTTGTCGTCAATGTAGCGCAAACGCGGCCACTCTGCAGCAACACAAATCGGTGCCATCAGAGGCACGAGCAACCAAGGGGTTGCAAACGAATACGCACAGAACGCCCAAATGGCAGCGATTCCAACGGTCCCAGCCAGTATGACCGTTTTTGTTGACACGCCTTTTCGCCGCAATTCTCCAAGCAGCGGGTCACCCAAAGAAAGACTCAGAATCAATGGATATGCATAAGCTTCATGTGGAGCAAGAAGAAACACCATTCCTACGCCCAATGCTCCCCATGCAAGTGCAGAGACTTGTTTTGCTTCATACGAACGTTGACCTACAATGGTCCAGCCCATGCGCAAACGTAGTGTTTCTCCGGCGACTGCAATCAGAATTACTGCCGAAACAACTTGTTCTAGATCGAGAGAGAACCAATCGGCTACGTCCTCACCGAACTCGAAGTACAAAAACGGAAGCAAAGACATCGCAAGGTGAATGCCACGTCGCAAAAGGTGACCGGACAAGCCTCCTACGGACAATTCGACCGGGTTGGTTAATTCGACTTGATCACTCATGCTCATCCCTTAGTTGAGCATATGCTTCCTCAAAGGACATCAACCCTTCCTCGACATTTGACAAGACGGTGTCAAATTTTGGGTGTTCAAGAAGTAGCCGCTCATGGTGAGAAAGAAAACGTTCGCGCCAGCGCGCTCGTGCAGCACGAGCCGATTGTTTGAGTGCAAGCAGTTTTGTTGAGGTTTCAGCAACACCAGTCCCATGGAGAGCACTCACCAAACGAACCTCAGGAGCTTCATCGTGACCAAGTTGCAACGATTCACGCAATTCGTTGGCATGGCGTTGAGCCCCATCAAGATCGGATTTGTTAACGATTACAGCGTCTGCAAGTTCCAACAATCCAGCCTTCTCCGCTTGAATCCCATCTCCTCGTGCTGGACCTTCAATCAGGACAATACGATCTGCGACCGCTGCACAACGAACTTCAGACTGCCCAGCGCCAACCGTCTCAATCACCACTTTATCCCAGCCGACCTCTAGTAAGCAGAACGCCATGTCTCGAACCACCAATGGTACCGAACCACTGGTTCTTCGTGTAGCGACAGAACGGACGTACACCATGTGCTTCTTGTTCTCGTCGTCGACGATGCTCATACGAACTCGGTCACCGAGAAGAGCACCTCCAGAACGAGGGGATGAAGGGTCAACAGCAAGCACAGCAACGCGAATTCCGCTTTCGACCCACTCGTGCAAAAAACGGTCGAGAAGACACGATTTCCCCACACCAGGGGGGCCTGTCAGTGCAAGAATTTTCCAATCAGAAACATCGTGTTGCGATTCAGGAAATCGAACCTCCCCGTTCTCAATCGATGAGAGAAGGCGAGCGAGTGCACGTCGATCGCCTGATTTCGCAGCATCGATTCGATCGTTCAAATTCTCACCTTGATTCGGACGGGTTCCAGTACCAGCCTTCACCATGACCAACACCAGCGTCGTCTCTTTGAGTGGCAGTTGCAATGAATTCAACCATCTCTTCCGATGTTGTCCCAGGGCCAAACAGTGCTCGGACACCTGCCGCAAACAATGGCGGTCGATCGTCTTCCGGGATGATACCTCCACCAAAAACAATGACGTCACCCATGCCATGCTCCCGAAGCGTTTCACATATGCGAGGGAAAAGATGCCCATGAGCACCAGAAAGCGAAGAGAGACCCAAAAGCACGGCGTCCTCATCTCGAACCGTTTCAATAATTTGCTCAGGTGTTCGTCGCAGTCCCGTGTAAATGACTTCATGACCGGCATCGCGGAGCGCACGTGCGACGACCTTTGCGCCACGATCGTGTCCATCCAGTCCCGGTTTTGCGATGACAATGCGCAGTGGCTGGTCCATGGCGCGAGGAGTTGAACGTTGGTTATCAAAGAGTCGTTGATTTCTTTTCATCACTCAACGATTCGGGGATGATATCAAATGCGGAACCCTCTTTGGAGCAACATGGCTTGGGAGAAGGACCCCCCAAATCTCCAACCTAGCAAAGGGTATTTGCGAATTCGGAAAGTGAATCGAGCAATCATGGAAACGTGGTTTCGTGAAATTTCGATTGTCGACGTGGACACGGTACCAGAAGACGGGGGAATCATCTACACCGCTTGGCACCCCGGAGGACTTGTCGACCCGATGCTCATGATGGCAGCATTGCCTGGTGGACTTACGTTTGCTGCAAAATCGACTCTGTTCAAAATCCCAATCTTATCTCGTATTATGAAATGGATGAACGTACAGCCCGTCCAACGCCATCAAGACGGTGATGCAACACCTGAAGAGCGGAAAGCAACGAATTCAAAACTTATCGAGACACTCGCCGAACGCGTCGCTTGTGGTGAGCGAATCGCCATATTCCCGGAGGGGATGAGTCATACTGAATCCCATGCTGTTGAAATGAAGACCGGTGCTGCCCGAATTTTTCTCAAAGCACATCGGAGAGCATTGGAACTTGGAAAACCCACACCACACATCGTTCCGTTGGGTCTTCATTACAGCGATCAGCATTCCTTTCGAGAACGCGTCAGTTTGCAAATCAATCGTCCGATGGAAACACCACCGCTTCCCGGTGAAGAAGGGGCGCCAAAACCCACCGAAGAGCAACTGCAACATTTCGGTGAAGATGCGCACGATCGTGCGTGGTGTCAGAACGTCACATCCTTACTTCAAACGGAAATCAATCGAACCAGTCATGCTCAGGAATCTTGGGAAGACCGGGAGCTGGTCTGGCGGGCAAGAAGGATGATTCACACCATACGAAGCGGTGAAAAGGTATCGAAAATCGAATACAAAGAGGCTGTTTTGGGCTCAAGACGCGTTCGGGCTGCATGGCAATACCTATCGGTGAATGATTCCAAACGTACCAAGCAAATTGAAGAACGCTTCAAGAAGCACCATCACGAAATGGAACGAATCCAACTACGCTCATGGGAACTGAAGGACAGAAAAAGAAAAATTTCCAAGTCTTCCTTCGTGAAAAATCTCGCGTTGTGGATTTGGTCTGCCTCATGGATGCTTGGTTTTGTCACATGGTCGGCGATGATTGCAACGGGAGTGCCCTATCTCTTTGTTCGTTACCTTGTTCGGATCAAATCAAGACATGAGGACAATAAAGCGGGAATTGGATCGATGAAACTTCTATATTCTGTTGCTCTGTACCCCCTTTGGTGGAGCATCTGTGCGATAAGTCTTGGTTGGTTCATCGCATCGGCGTCCTCACCCCTTCAAGACTTCAACCTGCCTGGCCTCATTTTGCCTGTGCTTGCAGCAATTCCGTGGCCGCTTGTTTCCATCATTTTGGTCATCTGGTGGCCTATTTCTGCACGTTTGCATCTCAAGTTGTATCAGCGGTTAAGCAAATCATGGAAAAATCTACGGCTGTGGTTCAAATTACGCAGCGGCCAAATTGAGTGGGAAGCGCTTACGAAGGCTCATCAATCCCTAGCCATGGAGATGGCTTCGATTGGAGACGACTTGCTTTTACCCGGTGATGCCGATTGGGTCGACCCACCTGCAGGTAAGGACGATTGGGAAATGGTACATTTCCGTGCATCGGAAGGATGAGGTGTTGTGACGTATTGAAGGGCAACGAATAAGAGCGTTATGCCCAACCAACAGTCGGTGAGAAGGATGTCCTCCACAGAACAACGTCTAAACGACTTACGTGCCAGAAAGGCTCGAAGTGAAGCTGGTGGAGGTCAAGCAAGAATTGACGCTCAACACAACCGAGGAAAAATGACGGCTAGGGAACGTTTGGACATGTTGCTTGATGAGGGCACATTCCAAGAGATCGATGCCCTCGTTGAACACCGATGTCGAGATTTTGATATGGACAAGAACGTTATTCCAGGTGATGGTGTAGTTACAGGCCACGGAAAAATCAACGGTCGAGAAGTCTTTGCATTTGCGCAGGACTTTACTGTCTATGGAGGGTCCTTGGGTGAAATGCACGGTCTCAAAATATGCAAGGTCCTTGACATGGCATTGAAAACAGGACGTCCTGTCATCGGCCTCAACGATTCAGGCGGCGCACGAATACAGGAAGGTGTCGCATCATTGGGATCGTATGCTGAAATCTTTTTCCGGAACGTTCGAGCTTCTGGCGTTGTACCCCAAATCAGCGTTATCATGGGCCCTTGTGCAGGTGGAGCAGTCTACAGTCCCGCAATTACCGATTTTGTCATCATGGTTGACAAAACCGCACACATGTTCATCACAGGTCCAGAGGTAATCAAGACCGTTACAAACGAAGTTGTCTCCTTTGAAGACTTGGGGGGTGCGATGACCCACGCTTCTAAATCCGGTGTCTCGCATTTCACTGCAGACAGCGATGATGCTGCAATTCAATTGGCTCGAGATCTGTGCGATATGTTTCCCTCGAACAACATGGACCGTGCTCCTGTAAGGAAAACCTCCGATTCTCCCGAACGGATGTGTGAGGCTTTGGATACCATCATTCCGCAAGATGCAAACAAACCTTACGACGTTACCGACGTTGTTCGCGAAATCCTCGATGATGGAGGCTTTCTGGAAGTTCAAGCAGATTATGCAATGAACATTGTTTGTGGTTTTGGTCATCTTGCGGGACACACCGTCGGCGTTGTTGCCAATCAACCGAAGGTTCTCGCAGGCTGTTTGGACATCGATGCGAGTGACAAAGCAGCACGATTTGTTCGGTTCTGCGACGCATTCAACATCCCCCTTCTGACACTTGAGGACGTTCCTGGATTCCTTCCGGGTACGAATCAAGAGTGGGGGGGTATCATCCGCCACGGTGCGAAATTGCTGTATGCGTATGCAGAGGCGACGGTCCCCAAACTAACGGTTATTCTCAGAAAAGCCTACGGAGGGGCCTACGACGTGATGTCGTCAAAACACATTCGTGGCGATTACAACGTCGCTTGGCCAAGCGCTGAATTGGCGGTCATGGGTGCTGATGGTGCCGTTGAAATCATTCACAGGCGACGCATCAAAAACGCACGAAACCAAGAACAAGAACGAGAGCGATTGGTACAAGACTTTACCGATACATTCGCCAATCCATACAAGGCAGCAGCAATGGGATACATCGATGATGTCATCGAACCGAAAGAGACGCGCTCACGCCTTTCTCGAGCGTTGTTGATGCTGCTTGAGAAAGAGGAAATTCGTCCAGCGAAGAAACACGGCAACATACCACTATGAGGAAGTAACATGAGCGATGAAGCAACACGAAGAATCGCAGCTATCGCTGCAGTTCTGAACCTTCTTGAAAGCGGAGATGACACATCGCAGCGTGGACGACAGCGTGGTGAAGCATGGTCGCAGGATCATCGAAGGATGAACACTGGACGGTCTTCGCTCATGAATCATAGGAGCAATCGAAGCCCTTGGAGATGAAACAATGACAGAGAAACGTACAGTCAAAGTCAACGGCGAGGAGTTTGAGGTTGAAATAAACCTCAATGATGACGGGTCCTATGAAACGACCGTTGATGGCCAGACGTTTACAATCGAAGTACCAAATGCTCAAGCAACACCTCGGGCACGTCGCAAGACGGGTGGCAAGAAAAAGAAATCCGGAACGGTCTCGGCCAACATTCCAGGAAAAGTCGTCACCGTTGAAGTTGCGGAAGGCGATGTTGTCAAAGAAGGTCAAGTGATTCTCATACTTGAAGCCATGAAAATGCAAAACGAAATTCAGGCACCCGTTGATGGAACGGTCATCACCGTTGCATGTGAGGAAGGTCAAGCCATTGAAGCAAACGTTCCACTTGTTGTTATTGAACCAAAACCAACCGATGATGAGGATTAGCGGGCAACAGTTCAAGAGGTATGAAGGACAGGTTAGGCCATGACCGAAAAACCCTCGTGCGACTTTCCCGGATGTGGTGAGGTCGGCATGATTGTTTCACGGCTTTCGCCCGAGGGTTATTTGGTTGCTACAGGAAAGAAAGCCTACTCTTTCCGTGAGGCGTACCGCCGTTTCCATTACTGCAGCGGATGTCATGAGAACCTCATGAACGGGGTTTGGTCTCGAGTGCGTAAGCCCGATGACAAAAACGATGGCCATGTTGCCCCAACTGCCATTTGAGGGTGACTTACATAAGCAAGTCCGCCTTGTTCGTGATATGACGGAACATCAGGGTACTCCAATCAAATCGATTCTCGTTGTCATTTGTGTAATGATGATGTGTTCTCTACCATTTGCTCACTCAACACCAATGCATCTCATGGATGATGCGATTATCGAACCTGGGCCTCCTAATGCAGGTACAACAAATCTCACTGTCCTCAGCACGACCTATCTCAACGGGACCCATTCGTATGACGATCTCTATGTTGGCTGCGGCGTTGTTTCTTGCGGTTCCATCATCGCTACTGGTGATTTGATTCTCAACGTCAACACACTCACCGTCATGAGTGGTGCTTCGATCATTGCCTACGACCAACCTACTAACACAGCCGGTGTAGGTGGTTCAATTCAGATGTCCACAAATTACATTGGAAACGGCGCTGGCGGGGCTGGTCACACATCAACGGGTGGCAACGGAGGAAGTGCCTCTGGAACCAACAGCAATGGAGGTAACTCCTATGGCACCGGGAACGAAACCGGATCGAACGGTGGAAGCGTTCTGGATTCAAACGGAAACCTTGTATCATCGGGCGGAATTGGAGGTGGAAAAATCATCATCAACGCTGACGTCATTGAAATTTATGGAACCGTTGACGCATCCGGTCAAGACGGTGAACAAGGTTACCGCTATCAAAACGGCTCTGGAAATGGGGGCTCAGGAGCTGGTGCTGGATCAGGGGGAAGCATCCTCATGTACGCTAACGAAGTCACAATCGGATCAGCCAGCGGAGGATTCGTTCTTGCCAAAGGTGGGAACGGCGGCGATGGCGCTGATGGCGATTGTGTGCAAGGGTCGGTATGCATTGGCATGTACGACGGTGGTCATGGCGGTGGCGGTGGATCGGGTGGAACCATCGACATCCGAGCAAACAGTGCTGCAAATCTCTCCATATCCTCAACTGCCACAATATCTGCACTCGGTGGAAGCGCAGGTCTCGGCGGTGCACCCTATGGAACTGGAACTACAGGGACTGCAGGTTTTTCAGGAGGAAACGGAACTACGACCAATGGAATCTGGGCGGGCTGGAGCACATCCAATCCACCGCCTCCTCCACCAACGAACGGCATACCAAACCCATGCATTGGCGGTGGAACCAATGCTACAGGTACCATCGTATCCGATGTTCTCGAGGTCAATGATGCTCAATCAACTGCGACACAAGCAAGCGTGTTACCAGTCTCCTGCACGGAATTGTCTCTTCATGCCTCAACCGATATCGACTACTTCGAAGTCCAATTGGTCACCGGCGTTCGCTACTACGTTAACGTAAGTTTCTCCCATGCAATCCAAGACGTCGATGTTCGTTGGGAAACTGCAACAGGTGGTTTCCTCACATCAGGTACGTCCGTGAGTGATAACGAAACCCTCAGCATAACAGCCACGCAAAACATTACCTCGTTCATCAGCGTGTTTCCGTACCTCAGTTTTATCGGTACGACCAACCCAATCACCTACAACATCACCATCGAAACCGACAACCCAGGAGGTGGCCAAAGTCTTGAGTTGGCCTACGTCAACATTGTCAACAAGACAAGTGCAACCGTTTCTTTCGCAGACCTAGTGACCAACACCACCTACAACTACTCAACCGTCGTTGCTCAGGATATGCTCGGCAATGCATCGATTTCCTACAACCTCGGAAACGGTACGTTCAATTCATCAAATTCTACGAATTATGCGTTCGGTGTCAATTTTAGCTCGGAAAACAACCAATCAACACTTAGCGTTCGCGTGTTCTTGTACGATGCAAGTGGAGCCCTCCTGACAACAGGTTACGACCAGATTGACATCGACATGATGGCCATCGAATCTACATCATCAACAACCGGTGAAATCAACCTCACCAACCTAAGCGTTGGAACCACCTATGATTTGCAATGGATGGTGTACGATGATAGAGCCTACTTTTCGGCGTTGATGGCCAACAACAGCAGCATTGCTTCTGCTCTTAACGCATCGACAATCGATCAACAAACCTACACATTCACACCCCAAACAGAGACACGCGACTACAACATTACATGGGCGGGCCCCACGACCTCCAATTTCCATGCATTCTTGGCTATATTGAGCGTCAATGGGACGGTTATCAATTTCAACAACAGTGAGAACTTTTCTGCTTTCGGTCGCGACTACTTCATTCCACAACTCCCATCCATCGTCATCAGCAGTGTTTCCTCAAGCGTTAATTCCTCAACCAACGATGTGACAACACGTGGACTGGACCTTGTTGTTGGTGACACCTACAAGTATCGAATCAAGATTCTTGATTCAGGGAATGCAACAGTTGCCCAATCTCCACTTACAACGGTCACTGCAACGTATCAAGGAATGAGCCTTGGCACATGGAATTACACAACACCTTCGATATCTGGGACCTATTGTGCGCTTGCGGAATTGTACGAGGTTGATGGAACGCAACGTATTGGTGACACGATGTGTTTCTCACTAACCTTTGATTCCGATTTCGATGGAGTTGCCAACGAGCTTGATGCATGCCCGGCCAGTCCAGCAGGTGCGGTTGTTGACCAGTACGGTTGTGCAGCGAGCCAAAGGGATACCGACGGGGACGGTGTAAATGACGACATGGATGATTTTGTCAACGATCCCTCTCAATGGTCCGACCAAGACGGTGACGGGTACGGCGACAATCCAAATGGAAACAGTTCCGATGCGTTCCCTAGCGATGGAACCCAATGGTCCGATCAGGACGGTGATGGGTACGGAGACAACGCCAACGGTACATTCCCGGACGCATTCCCAACCGATTCAACGCAATGGTCCGACCAAGACGGTGATGGATACGGTGACAATCCAAACGGAAACAATGCAGACCTTTGGACCAACGACAGTTCGCAATGGGCTGATTCTGACGGTGATGGGTACGGCGACAACCCGAGTGGAACAAATGGGGATGCCTTCCCCAACGAAGGAACCCAATGGTCCGATGTAGACGGTGACGGGTATGGCGACAATCCAAACGGCACGAATCCGGACGCCTTCCCAACCGACCCAACCCAATGGGCTGATACCGATGGCGAC
>PBSP01000094.1 GCA_002726845.1 Methanobacteriota archaeon
AACTCGCCGATTTAGCTTAGCTGGTGGAGCGTGGGACTGTTAATCCCAAGGTCGTGGGTTCGAGCCCCACAATCGGCGTAAATTTTCACTCCATCCTAGGAAGCACATCAACCCATTATTGCATTCTGAATTGGTTGACTGTTAATCACTCCCACTCAATTGTGCCCGGTGGTTTGTGGGTTATGTCATAGACGACGCGGTTGACTGCACCTTTGACCGTGTTGGTGATTCGCGTGCTGATCTTTTGTAGTATGCTGTGCGGAATTTCCGAATATCGAGCCGACATACCATCCATACTTCGAACTGCTCTGACAACAACGGTCTCGCCGTATGCTCGCACATCACCGTGCACTCCCACGGAGCGAACTGGGAGCAATGCAGCGAAGTACTGCCAAGGTAATTCCATTTCACCAGCAGCCGCTCCTGCTTCGAATTCCTCCTCGACAATGGCACAAGCCTCGCGTACTACCTCCACACGTTCGGGGGTCAATTCTCCAAGCGTTCGGACCGCTAAACCTGGACCGGGGAACGGTTGCCGCTCGGCCACGACGATATTGAGTTCGCGAGCGAGTTCTCGTACCTCATCTTTGTACAATTCACGGAGAGGTTCAACGACTTCGAGCGTCATGTCCTCTGGCAATCCACCAACGTTGTGATGCGATTTGATGGTATCGCGAACACCACCACCCGATTCAATCCAGTCTGGAGCAATGGTCCCTTGAACAAGGTATTTTGCGCCGCACTTCTTTTGCTCATCCTCAAAAATTCGGATGAACAATTCTCCGATTACCTTGCGCTTGTGCTCAGGTTCTGTCACACCTTTCAATGCCTCAAAGTATCGATCTGCGGCTTTGACAGTGATCAAATTGATGCCTTGCTCAGCGAGCATCGCCTCAATTTCCTCCGTCTCATTCTTTCTCATGAAACCTGTATCAACGTAAACACAATGCAAGAGATTACCAACAGCCTTGTTGGCAATAACTGCAGCAACGGTTGAATCAACACCACCTGAACATGCAATGATTGCGACGTCATCAATGGTCGCTTTCATTTGCTGAATCGATTCTTCGATGAATTCAGGCGCATCAAACATCTCAAGCCCTGCCATTGACTTCTCGATCCATTTGGAGTACGCGCTCCACTTGGTCGAGTTTGTCTTGAACGAGACGTTGAGCCATATCTTCGTTGACAAGTGCAAGCATTTGCACTGCAAGATGGCCAGCATTATCCCCACGGTCAACGCCTACGGTTGCAGCAGGAACCCCAGGTGGTAATTGAACGATTGAGAGAAGTGAATCATAGGGTACTTTACCGCCGCAAGGAACACCAATCACTGGCTTCGTGGTAAGCGCTGCAACAGCACCGGGTAGTGCTGCGGCAAGGCCTGCCATTGCAATGAAGACCTTGCATCCGTCTTCTTCAGCCTTGTGAATAATGTCTTCAACATATTTTGGAGAGCGATGCGCTGAAGCAACACGCAATTGATAATTTACGCCAAATTTGTCAAGCACCTTCGTGCATTTTTCTGCGACTGGCATGTCCGACTTCGATCCTAGCAAGATTGATACATCCATGACTCACACGCAACGCGGGTAGTTCTTTTAGATGACCCTTCACTCTTCTTCAAACAAAAATCCAGCAAGATTGAAGAGAGTACCGGAAAAAACGTCGAGATGCAGCCAACATCCATCCTCATCGTATTCGCAGTACATGACCGCAAGCTGTTGCTTTGTCCTAGAAACAGCCATGATTCCATTGTTGGGTTTTGCATTCACTATCTTCCAATGAGTGTATCGACTCGGACTCAATTTTAGATATTCAGAAGAATCCCATTGGCGACGGAATTGCACTCCGTAGCCTGCTGAGGTTTTGTTGGCAAGATGAAATGTGGAGAAAAAGAAACACGCACATAGGAAGATTCCAATCCATGAGGAAATCGATTCCATAAAGGCAGTCACTAGGACTAAGAAGAACAAGACAACACCAAGATGGACGCTTCGATGAAGAATCAAGACTCGACGTTGGAAGAAGGTTGAAAGTAATGCTGTACCAATTAGAAGTGCTGTTATTAGAAGAAGCCATGGCACAAATTTTGTGTGTTTTCCTGAGAGTAACATCAATGCAGGAAAGGCCATGGTTAACAAGGAACCAGCGAGTGTAAAGAGCGGGGTGTTCATCACCGCTTTTTCTTCGGAGGGGTACCATCCTTCTATGAGCAACCCTACCATGAACCTACGAGTGGTTCCGAGTTCTTGTTTCTGTTGGATATCGGCGATGAAATTATATCAAGAAGGTTTTTTGCTGCAAAAGTGGAACAGGTCTACAAGTGCGATTCGGAGTCCTTCTTGGCTCGTTTGGACGAGCACAGAGGATTGCAACTCATTCATCGAGGACAAGAGGTTCAAGTGTATCGCGGACTTTTTCAGTTTGTTATTTTGAGTTACAGCGAGGTTGGCGATGAATTGCTCGTTCGATTTCGCCCAAGCATAACCATGTTTGGTTTATTGGTTCTATCATCGATGCTCGTAGCAGGTGCTTTTTATGTCTCATGGTGGATGTTGATTGTTGAACTGTTGTTGATCAGCTTGGCATTTGTTGTTTATTCGTCACAACTCACTTGGGAGTTGCTGCAGTTTACACAAGAGTCCATCACGCTTCGTACTCAGTCCTCATCGAACGGATGACGCAGACAGAGGTTGCGTGCGGCATAGACCTCGTCAACTCGACGGACAGGCGTTGTTGTGGGTGCATTGTGCAGTGTTTCTGCATCGAGTTGAAGCACTTTGCAGAAATCTTTGGCAAACGTATCAAGCGTTTCTTTGGATTCTGTCTCCGTTGGCTCTATCATCATGCATTCAGGGACGACGAGCGGAAAGTACACTGTTGGAGCCATGTAACCCATGTCAAGAAGTCCTTTGGCGACGTCCATGGCTGATATACCAAGCTTTTCTTTTGCAGGTCCAAGCGAGAGCGTGAATTCATGCTTGGCTACAACCGTATCAGCACCGTCAACAAAGAGATGGTCGACTCCCGCTGCTTTGGCCTCTCGATGGATCGCATGCCGCAGGTAGTTGGCATTGAGTACAGCGTGTTCCGACATGGTTCGGAGTTCTTTTCCATAGCGTCGATAATACGCCCAACATCGCAGAACTGCACCTGCATTTCCATGCCACTGCTGGACCTTGCCTATGCTGTTTTCAGGCGCGTGCCAGTGGTACCAAAACGCATCAACAGCTTGTTCTTTTTCTGCTGCTGTCGCCTCACGGCGAGCAACAATCGGCGAGGGAAGGAAGGAAGCAAGATGCTCTTTCACGCCGATTGGTCCTGAACCAGGCCCCCCTCCGCCATGCGGTTGACTGAACGTTTTGTGGAGGTTGTAATGAACTGCATCAAATCCCATCAATCCAGGGCTGGTTCTTCCAAGAATTGCATTGAAATTTGCTCCGTCGTAGTACATGAGGCCTCCAACTTCATGAACGATTTTCGAAGCTTCTGCGATGTCTTGTTCGAACAACCCAAGTGTGTTTGGATTGGTGATCATCATTGCTGCTGTGTCGTCGCCAACAACAGCACGCAGAGCGGACAAATCGATTCTACCGTCTTCTTGGCTTGGAATTTCAATGATTTCAAATCCCGACATGGCAGCGCTGGCGGGATTGGTCCCGTGTGCAGAATCTGGTACGATGACCTTTGTTCTGTTGCTCTCGCCACGGTGGCGGAAATATTCTTGAAAACAGCGCACTGCAGTGAATTCTCCTTGAGCACCAGCAACAGGTTGAAGCGTCACCGCGTCCATTCCGGCGCAAATTGCAAGCATTTCCTGCATTTCATAGTAAATTGAGAGCAACCCTTGCAGTTGATGTTCAGACTGATGCGGATGTATGTCTGCGATTCCAGGCAACTGGGCAACGACTTCGTTAACTCGAGGATTGTGTTTCATTGTGCAGGAACCGAGTGGGTAAAATCCTGTATCGATTCCGAAGTTTCGCTTTGAGAGCCACGTGTAGTGCCGAACCATTTCGGGTTCTGATAAACGAGGCCATCGAGGTAATTGATTCCGAACCATGTTCGCTGGTAGATTCAGCTCAGATACAGGTAGGATTGGTGACGGTTGAGCATATCCTTTGCCCTCAGCGCCATAATGATCGAACAAACGGCTCATGCGGTCACCTCCGCCGTCCACGTTGTAAGCGATTGTACAAGTCTGTCAATGTCGTCTTTGCTCGTTTGGTCGGTAACGGTCAGGAGCATTTGATTGCTTTTCTCTGGGTACCAATCGGAGACGTTGAATCCACCGACGATGCCGTCCTTTTCAAGGAAAGCCAGACAAGATGTGGTCTGCTCAGGAAGTTCAACCACAAACTCGTTGAAATGCGCTTGCTGGTGGTGGGGTTGATTGATGGATTCAATCGAGGAAAGTTCACGCTTGAGGTGGGTGCATGCTGCCATGTTACGAATCGCAAGATGTTTCAACCCTTCAGGGCCAAGGAGAGACATGTGCATCGCACCCATGAGCGCAATCAACGTTTCATTGGTGCAGATGTTCGACGTTGCTCGATGACGTCGTATGTGCTGTTCACGGGTCGATAGCGTGAGGCAATATGCTTCTTTCCCATCAACATCGATGCTGCGTCCGACAATTCGGCCAGGCATCAAACGAAGGTAGGGTTTGGTGCAGCCAAAGATTCCGTAGAGTGGACCTCCTCCCGTGATTGGGCTTCCCAAGGGTTGACCTTCCCCAATCACAATGTCGGCTCCATAATGACCGGGGGCTTCGAGCAGTCCGAGTGAAACCGGTTGGACTCCGACAATCAACGCAGTGTGTTCGCCAATGATTTCTTTGATTGAGGGGTACCCCTCGTCTATGATACCCAATGGGTTTGGTTGCTCCACATACACAGCACATGATCCTCGAGCTTCGTGAACGCTTTCTAGATTGATGCAGCCGTTATTGTCGTGTTTTAGTTTTTTAATTTCGATACCAGCGCCTTGACAATAATTGTGAATGACGGAGACTCTGTCGGGTGGTGTCAGTTCAGAGATGTATACTGTGTCTTTCTGCTCTGCTTTTCGGTTATGAACTCGTACTGCGCACGTTATTGCCTCTGCAGCAGCAGTCGATCCATCATACAAGGAGAGGTTGGTAATGGGCATACCAATGAGTTCGGAGACAAGGGATTGAAACTCCCACATCGCTTGCAGCATACCTTGCGAAACCTCCGGTTGATAGGGTGTGTACGAGGTCAGAAATTCGCCGCGCGTGACGAGTTGAAAAACGCTGGATGGAATGAAATTGCGATACAGTCCTGCTCCAAGGAACGAGGGCTGATCGCCTAAGGCAACATTCGCCCCGAGAAGACGTCGTGCATCAGCTAGGAGTTCTTCTTCGCTTTGAGCATCAGGCAAAGGTAAATCTCCAATCATTCGAACGGGTTCTGGAACATCTGCGAACAAGGAATCCATGGATTCAATACCCATTTCTTTCAGCATTTCTTCTTCTCTTCCGAGGTTTGGCAATTGGTCAACCATGGGGCTCGTCTCCTTGGACAAGTTCAACCAGTCGCGTAGCGCTCATAATGTTCGTCATTGAACCATTAAGAAACGAGGGCCGTCTATACAAAAGGAGGGCGAATTATAACAGCTCGTACAGATGATCGCGGACTCGCAGCAATGAGTACTTCATCGCCTTCTTGAACACCAGAAATGTACCCGATTCCAACACCTGTATTTCCAAGCGATGGAGAAGGAGCTCCAGACGTTAATCGGCCGATATTGGTCCCATCGAGGGCAAGAACGTCCTTCCCGGGACGAGGTAATGGCCCTCGTTCCAGATACTTAACGCCCCACCACCGCTGGTCGGAATTGGAGTGGGATACAACCCGTTCTCGTCCGATGAAATCGTGTTCTGTATCCAGTCCAAACGGTACGTTGGTTTCCCACGAATCACGTGCAAGGAAAGTGTCATGCTCGCCATCGAGTTTAGGCCATTGGAAATCAACACCGGACAACAGATACCCCTTCTCGAGTCGAAGTGTATCTCGGGCACCCAATCCAACAGGAGTTGCCCCCGCGTCAATCAAAGCTCGCCAAACTGTCGCAACTTGCTCGTTTGGAACAAATATCTCATATCCCGATTCCCCAGTGTAGCCAGTTCCCTGAATCCAACCGGTAACACCGAGTTGGTTTTCGGTCAAAGCCGACCAATTGAACCGGGCGACGTGTTGTCCTTCCCCAAAGGCTGCGTCGAGATATTCCTTACTCAGAGGTCCTTGAAGGGCCAGAATTGAGGTAGCCTCTGAGAGATTTTCAATGCGAACATCTGCGGAAGCCGGGTCGCAAGCGTGGAACCAATCCCACATCACGCTAATCATCGAAGCGTTGGGTACACCGAGTATTTCCGTTTCAGAAACAACTGCGAAAATCATATCATCGATGATATAACCATCGTGATCCAAAAAGTGGGTGTAACCGCAACGACCGACAGGTATGGAAGTCACCTTTTGAGTTGCAACACTTTCCAGCCACTGAAGCACGTTTTCTCCAGTGAACCGAAACGTTCCCATGTGGGAAACATCAAACAAGCCCGAGTCGTTTCTCGTTGCCAAATGTTCTGCTTTGATGTTTGAGTACCAAATGGGTAACATAAACCCATGAAAATCAACGATGTTACCACCGAGACTGACGTGTTCATCGTAGAGTGCTGTTCGAACCGGTTCACCATCGCTCATTGCTTTCCCATCCCTGTTACTGTTGAGGCAAACCTCGTTCAATATCCTTTCCTAAGGAAACCACGCAATCAAGGAACGCATCCAACGATTGTTCAGTGATGCTGCGGTTGGCGATAACTGAACGAAGGATGATTTTTCCTCCAACCGTACTTCGGCTTACCATGAATCTCCCGTCTCGAATGATTCGTTCGCGCAACTCTGCGTTGATTTGATTGAGGTCTTGTGCCTGACCTACACCAACATATCGAAAACATACGTTGGTCCACATCCGTTCACTTACCATTTCCAAATACTCGTTCGCTTCGATTTGATGCTGTAAATAATCAGCGAGACCCATGAACGTATCCAACATCGATGCCCAACCTGCGTCACCGATTTCTCTCCATGTGAGCCAGAGCTTGAGCGCATCGTTTCGCCGACCGCATTGAAGCGAATATCTGCCCAAATCAACTCTTTCTGCTGATTCATGATAGAGGTAGTGGGCATCATCTCCGGTCGAACACACGGTACGAAGTATCTCTGCATCTTTCACGATGAAAGCGGAGCATATCAAGGGAATACCCATCATTTTATGCGCATCCCAACAGAAACTATCTGCGAGTTCGATACCGTCCATCAACGAGCGATAGGTGGGTGAAAAGAGGGCTGAACCGCCCCATGCTGCATCCACGTGCATCCAAAGGTGATGTTTGTGTGCAACCGTTGCCAGTTCACGCAGAGGATCAAAACTTCCCCGCACTGTTGTTCCACTTGTTGCCAAAACCGCGAACGGTGTTTGACCGTTACGGATCGCACGCTCAATCTCTTCCTCCAGGGAATCTGGGCGCATTTGTCCTTCTTGATTGCAGCGCACTTTGATGAGGTTTGAAGACCCTATTCCGATTACATTAGACGCTATGCCAAACGAATAATGACATTCTTCTGAAACAAATGCCACCACGTTCTCGCCGTTAAACCCCGTGTGGTTGGATAAAGGGAACTTGGCTTGGCGAGCACAAAGAAGACCAAGCAGATTCCCGTTCGATCCACCCGTAGTAAGGGTTCCTTGAGCCGTGCCGAAATCAGCCAATTCCGCCATCCGTTTGAGAATCGAGGATTCAACCAAAGTTGCAATTGGTGCGATTTCATAGGTGTACATCGCCGTATTCGTTGCCGCTGTGACCAACTCACCTGCAATGGCAGCGACCGACAGACCACCCCATAGTGGATTCATGAATCCTGGAGCCGTTGTTCGAACCGAATTCCTCAGGAAAAGTTCGATGTCATCGAGAGCTGCATTGATTCCTCTGCCTTCAATCGGCAGTTTGAGATCGACCGTGCGACTTAATGAATCGTGTGAGATGTTTGGTCGAATCATGGAGTTGTCTTGACTCTCTGAAAGAAAGGTCTTGACGCGAGCAAGGACCTCATCCAAGAACGCCTCTGCTTCCATGTTGCGAGTCTAACCAAAGCGGTCTTTGAAGATGGTCCTTGCCCCGCTCAATAAATTTCTATGCGTTTTGCATTTTTTATTACATACATTGAATAACTCTCCGCAATTAGTCCAAACATGCTGGGAGAAACTGGTGGTGCATGGCTCGATCGCCTGCACATGCAACTTGCAAGAGAACTTCGAGGCCAAGGCTGGTCGCAAATGAACATCGCATCCATGCTTGGATCAACACAAAGCACGATTTCGAGACAATATCAAAAATCAATGCTTGCTTTGCCCGGTTCGGCAGATGAACTCACAGTTGATGGATGGGCTAAGGAACTCGCAGGAGGACTGCTCTCTGTAGGACAGTCTGAAGAACTGCTTCGGCAACGTTTTATTGTCGAGTTCCAGTTTACAGGCAATCAAGTCCTACGGTTCGACAAAACACTTACCGGTTTGGATTTAGAAGTCGACCAAAACGAGCACGCATTGATTCGCCGATTGGAATGGGCCATAGGTCGTCTTGACTCCAAGTTACTCTTACCCGTTCTTCCGAAGGTTGGCCTCAACATCGCTGCCTGCTTGAACTCAGCCACCTCCCCGTCGGAAGTTGCCGCCGTACCGGGTAAAATAACCTCCGTCGAAGGTGAATTACGAACACACAGCAAACCACAATTCGGGTCTTCAAACCACCTCGCTAAATTGCTGCTCGATGCAAAAAAGAACGATTCGTCCAAATCTGCAATTATCAACATCCGCCCTCCCGGTGACCATGAAGGAACCGACATTGATGCCGTTCAGGAAGCGTGCAACCAATTGAACTGGGAATTGGCGGATGCCGTTCGTGGAGGAATCGAAGATTCTGGTTCACAAATAGACGTCATCCTGGATATCGGTGACTTTGGATGGGAACCCTCGCTCTATGTTCTCGCAGGAAGTCCCCTCGAAGCAGTAGACCGTTGCCATGCTCTCATCACCACACTCGGGGGGATTGAATGATTCGCGTCAGTCTTATCCTTTCCGTACTTTTGCTTGCACCGTTATCGGGTTGTTTGGACAGCAGCCAATCCGCCTTGGAAAGTGTTGAATCTCCAGATGACTGTGTCGTGTATACAGGAGATGACGATAACACACTGAAAATTCTCACGTACGACTCGCTCGCCATCAGCGATGAAGTACTTAGTGAATTTACCAACCAAAGTGGCTACCAAGTAGAGTTGATCCGTGGTGACGATGCAGGTAGTGTGCTTGAGAAAATGATGCTGGCAAAGGATGCACCGCAAGCTGACCTCGCCATAGGGCTTGACAATACCTACTTGCAAACCGCTCTTAACAACTGCTTGATTGCACCACACAATGCAACGGTTCCTGATTTGAACCCGCTTGCTCTGGTCCCATATGCAGGGGATAGAGCAGTTCCGTTTGACCACGGTTACATTTGCCTAAACGTTGATACAAGTGCGTTAGAAGAAAACAACCTTTCGATTCCAACGAGTCTTGAGGAGTTGACCGATGAAGCATGGCGTGGTCGTACGGCGTTTCCAAGCCCAACGACATCCTCGCCTGGACGAGTCTTCATGACTGCTACCATCGATTATTTTGAACAAATGGATTCAATCGATGCAATGCGATGGTGGGAAGACATGGCAGACAACGATGCGATCTTCACGACTGGTTGGTCCGAAGCGTATGAAATCCATTACAGCGGAGGCTACGGTGTTTGGGAGGAAGGCCACATTGGCGATGCGTGGTTGACGGTCTCGTATTGTCACTCGCCTGGAGTTGAAGCCTACTTCGGAGGAAACTCGACCATTTCCAAATCCGTGATAATCGATTATGCATCCTTCCACCAAGTAGAATACGCAGCTAAAATCAACGGTGGAGGCGATGCCGCAGCAGTTGATGAATTCATTGAGTTCTTACTGAGTGAAGAAGTCAACGTTGAGATGCCGTTTTACAACTACATGTATCCAGTCCTCGAAGGTCAAGATTTACCAGAAACCGATGGATATCGATATCATAGCCCAATACCGTCCACTCCAGCAGAAGTCTCAAACGAACGAATCGCTGAAGAGATGGACGACTGGTTAGCAGCATGGAGAACGGCAACCGATTACATTTGAGTTGACGACATGAGATCAACCGTTGTTCGAACGGTTCCCGTCGTTCTCTATCTCTCAATGATTTTGTTGCCGCTTCTTTTTGCTGTCGATCGTTTAATGCTCGTTACAGGCTCAAACCCTGTTGAATCGGTATTCCAAATCGATGAACACCCCTTCGGCTCTGATGCTGTCAAGTTTACATTTGTTCAAGCATTTTTATCCGCAATTCTCACGTTGCTCATTGGTCTTCCAATCGCTTGGTGGCTTGGGCGTTACCAATGGAAGCACATCGGTGTTGTACGTGCAGCGTTGACCTTGCCGTTTGTTACTCCGTCGATTGTTGCGGCTATGGGTTTCCTTGCTTTAATCAAAAATGGGGGCCTCCTCCACTCAATTGGAATCGATTTGCGAACCGAAACGGGGATTATAGGCTCCTTATCATCAACCATCGGCGTTGAGAACTCAGGCCACATTATTGCCCTCCTTGTTGCACATGCTTGGTTTAATCTTGCACTCGTTATCCGATTTGTTGAACCCAGAATTGCAACACTTCCACCTCGATACGAGGATGCTTTTCGTATGCTTCCAGTTGGAAAAACACCCTTCGACCGCCTCGCAAAGTTTTGGTGGCCTATGCTGAAAATACCGATACTTTCTGCGTTTACCTTCACGTTTCTTTTCTCATTCACTTCCTTTGCTCTCGTCAGGTGGCTTGCTCCTGACATGTGGACGCTGGAAGCCCTCATGGCAACCGTAGGTGGATCAGCCGGAATCCCAGGATACCGCGTTGAAGTCAGTCGCTTCATCCTTGGCGCAGCCACATTACAAGCAATTGTTCTCATCGCAGCGCTCGGTCTTACAAGCCGTATGCAACAACGGAATTTCCAAGAAACCGAAATTGTATCGGAAGGGTTCTCTCGCACCATGAACGGTCAACCAGGTCTTTTGCCAAAAATTGGCGTCTTTATGGCTACAATCTTTGCACTCGCTCCACTGGTATTCATGGCGCTCTCTTCGGTCCGAATTCGGAATCGTACAACGGATTCTTATCGCTGGAGCCTCGAAGCATGGGAATATGCCTTTCAAGGAGACTTGTCGTATGTTTCGGTTCCAGAGGCACTTACCAACTCGCTTGTTTACGCGACGGGATGCCTGCTCATATCATGCACACTCGGTTTCTTCGTCGCACACAGCATCCATACTCTGGAGAAACAAAATCGAAAGAAGCTTGCTCAGACCATCGATGTACTTTCCATGCTTCCTCTGGCTTTGTCAGGGGTGATGGTCGGTCTCGGAGTCCTTCTCGGCACCCTCAAGATTTGGCCAGAACTTTTCAACTTCTATGGTTTACCCATACTGCCCCATGCAATGCTGACGACACCCTTCGTCATCCGGATTTTACTTCCTGCAATGCGAGAAATCGATCCCGATTACGAAGCGATGGGAATGGTTCTTGGATTCAATGCAATTCAACGATTTTTCAAGATTAAAATTCCCTTGTTAAAACCACAAATCGTTGTTGCCTCAGCACTTTCTATGGCCTTCTCTCTTGGTGAATTCGGCGCCTCATGGGTCCTCTTGCGCAGCGGAGCATGGGACACATTACCCGTCTTGGTTGACCAACTTATGTCTAGACCAAAATACTTCGAATTGGTGACACCCATAGCAATGGCAAGCGCCACAGTCCTCATGTGCACAACCTTCCTATTGTTTGTTATCGCTGAACGGTTTCGCACGCACAAAGGAGGGGGTTTCTGATGGGTTTAACGATTCAAGATCTCAATGTTTCCTTCGGTCACGAAAATGTCATTTCCAAGCTCAATCTTGAACTTGACACGAGTGAGATTATAGCGATTTTAGGCCCGAGTGGTTGTGGAAAAACCACACTGTTGCGCACCATTGCAGGCCTACAGACTCAAAGTTCTGGACGAATTACTCTGAATGGAGAACGTATTGATGCCATACCTTGTGAAAGTAGAGGAATTGGAATGTTGTTTCAGCGACCTGTTTTGTTCCCGTTCAAGGACCTACTGGGCAACATTCTCTTTGCCTATCAAAAAAAGAATCAAAGAGATATGAATGATGTTCGTTCTGTGATACAGGAAATGGGTTTAGAAGGAAAGGAACATCAGGCCATTGAGACTCTTTCGGGCGGTGAAGCACAACGTGTTGTTCTTGCCCGAGCACTTCTAACAAAACCAAGATTACTTCTTCTCGACGAACCATTGTCTGCACTTGATGTCGATCTTCGACGTAAGATCGCCAAAGAAATGCGTTCAACATTAAAAACAAGAGGCATTCCGGCGATTCACGTCACGCACGATCCCATTGAGGCAGAAATAATCGGCGATCGCGTCATCCACTGGACCGATTTACAACCTGGTGGTGACGATGAAGAGTAAATTGTTCAACAGCAAACCTTGGAGGCTGTGGAAACCAGCTTGGAACATACGCAACAGAAATCTGCTCTTTACATCCTATATTGGCGTTTTTTTCCTATTGTTCATGGGAATCTCATACGGACTCATCAACAGGTTTTCCAGTGAATTAGGTCGGACTGCTTTTGATCCTCAATTGTCTTTTGACGATGCGATTCCTTACATCGCAATACTCAATTTAGCATATTTTTCATTCTACTCCTATTATGTCCTCATTCCATTTTTTGCTAACAATGAAATGCAACAAAAGTGTGCTATCGTTTTTTCTCAACAATTGTTTGTTGCAACGATTCCCGCGTTTTTCATCTTCCTGCTCTTTCCGGTTGAAGTGGATTTGAGATCTGATGTAGTTGGAGATGATGTTCTTACATATCTCCTCACGCTCATTCACAACGTCGATCAAGCCTACAACGCATGGCCCAGTTTGCATGTAGCACACAGCCTATGCGTTGTCCTGAGCGTACCGATTATAGTTCAGACAAATCGGGTGTATCTTGCACTACTTTGGTTCGGATGGATTTTGCTCACCGTGTCTGCGATGACAACTCAACAACACTACCTCTTCGACGTCATCACCGGTATTGTGTACGGACTTTTTGTTCACAGCCTTTTGATTCGACCAGCAATCACAAAGTGTCTAAGGAACGAATTTGATCAGACGTTTGAGGAATTTCATGTCGAGCCGAAATTGCCTGAGGTCAAATAAGCGAAAAAGGCGGATACCGCCTCAGGTTGAGTCAGGTATAACGTTAAACCAATACCTGCCATAATCATCATCCATGAACCGACCATCTTGATCATGCCTGTCATTCGGCGAAGGAAATTGATCATTACTTGTCGACCAAACCCAACCAAAACGGTAACGAGAATCATCAAGATTAGCAAACCGAGCATTAATCCAGACAATCCAGAGACGGTTGCAGTTGTTCCAAGCGTACCAAGGAAAATCACGAACGGTAGAACTGCCGCAGCTGTACAGTCAATGGAGGCGGCGGCATAGCCAATTCCGTACAAGTACATGTTTCGACGTGGAGTGAAGGTTTCGTCCATTTCGGTTGTGGACCAGCGGTCGACAAGTTTCTGAACGAAACCAAGGACATGCGAAGTGATACCGAGCAACATGATTGAACCCAGAACAATAAGCAACAAAGCGATTGCAATGGCGATGTAATGCACCATTCCTGATTGTGCAAATGCCTCTCCCATTGCGAACGCAACAATTCCTATGACGATAAAGAAGGTCCACATCCCCAATCCTGCAAGGATACCAATAACCCAAGAGGAAGGCATTCCATTCTTCAGTTTACCTTCCTTGATGAGTTCGTCTTCTCTCGCACCGAGATTAAGATAGTAGGAAATGAAACCAGGCAAAACAGGGAATGCGCACGGTGAGAAATATACCAAAATCGAGAGAATCATTCCAAGAACAAAGACAGCAACGAACGATGTAGAGGGTTCTTCCCAGGCAATCCGGTCATCCATGGTCAAACTCACATTTCCTGTGAGCGCAAGGTCAACTGCTTCATTGAATTCCCCCCATCCTCCAATGGGTGTACCAGTAGCTTGTCGTTCGATGATGTAACCCTCAACATCGATGACCATCACAACTGGGATCTGACCAGTTCCTGCAGTGGTGAACAACTGCTTGGGATCGGATGTGGAACCGTCCTCGAGTATTGCTGCTTCCGTTGAACCCAAACCGGTTGGGTAAAGTGGTACAGTATATTCACCGGCCGATGTGCCTAGATAACTAAGCGCTTCATCGTACCACGCACCATACGCAATGATGTGAAAGCCAACGCCGTTTTCTTCAGCCGTTTCTTGCCAACCGGACATTTCGCTCTCAAGATGCTCTTGGACGTAATGACAACTACCACAATCGCGTGCCATAAGATCGAGGATAATGACATCCCCTCGAAGTTCAGACAGTCGGATCTGGCCGTCTGAATTCGTAATATTCTCCTCAATTCCTGCCCGATTTAAACTGTCGATAACGATATCCGGAATTGGAGCAGGTTCGGCATCCGACTCGAAAATTTCATCCATGCTATCGAACAAAGACAATCCCGCGAATGCAATAACACCGAAGAGAACAACTGCGACACCAAACGCTTTCCACGTCTCAGAGCGCTTGAACACACTCCAATCGGCTTGTTCAAGCATCCCCATAGTAGAGCCACTCTTGGGTCACAAATGAAACTAGTGTTGGTGATTATTGTATAAATTATTTCGATGAAACAATGATATCGAATTCAATACCAGAATGGAAGCAGAAAGATGCGAAACAATCGACATCTCAACAAGAGTTCTCTGGCTTCAGTCGCATGTTGAAAGACTCGAGATCTCTTCCAACAACCAGGCGTGAAATCGACGATCTGTAGTCAATTCAGGATGAAAGGTCACAGCACACTTTGAACCGTCGCGAACCCCAACGATTTCATCGCCGAATCGAGCGATAATCTCACATTTTATGCCTTCAGCATCAAACCGTGGTGCTCGAATGAACACGCCTGGAAAAAAACCATCACCAGATGGAGAATTTATTCCACCCACGGCCAACGGCGTATGGCCATATGCGTCTGGTTTTCGAGGAACTGCTGTCGACGTCACACCGACTTGCTGCAACGATACGTCGATTTGGGCTTCAAAGGATTGACGTTGGCGCCCCCAAGCATTGCGTGAAATCTTTGCTTGTATAAACGGGGAGCGGCCTTTGCTTGGAACTGCGAGCAAGATTGCTCCGGCGCAGGTGCCCAATACTGGTCGGTCTGGATGCGTTTCCATCCAGTCGTAAATTGAATCCAGCAGCCCTTCGTAACGCGATGCAATGCGCATTGTTGTGGACTCACCTCCGGGTAAAATCAACCCTTGAATGCTCGAATCGAGATCTTCGGCTTTTCGCAACGGAATCACTTCCACATCGAGATTCAAACTCACAGCGGTTGAAAGAACGGCCTCCTCGTGCTCATGGCGAGCACCTTGCAGCATCGCAAGCCCAACCCGCATCATACCTGTGGCTGGAGATACCCGTCTTTAGCACCTAGCATTGATGCAAACGGAGATTTGTCTGGGGCATCCGTGCTTTGATTCAAAAACCTGAAGCGATAGCCTCGACACATGGGACACCAGGGTGATTGCTTCCTCGTCCCAGGTCCGGTCCGAATGAGTGAGGCTTGTCTGCAAGCTATGGCTACACCAGCCATTACTGCGCGAGGAACAGAATTCCGTGACGTGATGGCCGACCTTAATTCAGGGTTGCGAACAGCATTCAATCTCACGCCGTCTTCTCGTGAGCGTGGTACTGAATCATGGTCTGGTGAAGATGGCTACAAAGTAATCGCAGTCTCTGGTAGCGGGACAGCTGCAATGGAGATGGTCATTGCCAATCGTTTTCGCCCAAACGATCGAGTGCTTGTACCAACCAACGGAAAGTTCGGTGAGCGTGTCGCAGACATCTGCAAACAATACTGTCAAATCAAACACATCGCATACGAGTGGGGGCGCAGTTTCGATTTGATGGAATTGGAGGAACAACTCGGACGCGGAACCTTTGAAGCGCTCCTTATTTGTCATAATGAAACAAGTTCAGGAATCACTCAAGATGCTGCAGCACTGGCACAAATGTGTCAAGAGTACAACGTAGCATTCATCCTAGACGGGATAACCTCTGTCGGTGGACTTCCAGTGCATCCAGCATTGTGGAACGCAGAAGCTGTGGTCATGGGTGCTCAAAAATGCACAGCAGGTCCGAGCGGTATCGCCGCAATTGCCATCAACGAACATTTCGTTGAACGCGTGCATACAATACGCCAGCAGGGTGATTCAAATCCCGTTTACTACCTTGATTTGGTATCTGCAATCAAAAAAGGCGACGATGACCAGACGCCATGGACGCCTGCAATCAACCTTGCAATGGGTTGGGCGGCATCACTTCGAGAACTCGAAGATGAGGGACTTGAGAACCGATGGAATCGTTGCGCACATCTCGCGAGTGGTGTTCGGGCATTGTTTTCCGACCTCGGCTTTATGCTCTTAGCTGATGGAGGTCAACAAAGCGATACCGTTACCGCCATCATGTATCCTGAAGGTATCGACGATTCTTGGCGGAACAAACTCAAACGAGATTATCAAACTCAAGTAATCGGTGCACAAGACCACCTCAAGGGCAAAATGTTCCGAATTGGAAGCATGGGTACAACCAGCGTTGAGGAAATGATTGAAGGGTGCAAACGAATGATTGATTGCTTCAGAGAAATGGGGCATGAACTTCCAAACGTTGATGTTGCTTCCTACTTTGCGTGAATCATGGGCAAAGGAATCGTACTCGGGCGTTTTCAACCGTTTCATAACGGTCATGCCTATTTGGTTGAAACTGCACTGGATTTGTTCGATAACGTGACCATTGCGATTGGTTCGGCTCAGTATGAATGGACTGTTGACAACCCGTTCTCGGTTCAAGAAAGGACCGATATGATCAACTCTTGGTGCACATCGAACGGGCATCAAGAGCGTATTGAAATCGTCGGAATTGAGGATCTCAACGACCCTCCGAACTGGGTTGAATACGCTACTAATCATCATGGGGAAGGGACACTCGTCACATCCGACTTGGAAACAAAACAACTCTATGAGGCGAAGAAGTTCCCAGTCACATGGGTGGATTTACACGAGCGTGAGCAATTCGAAGGCTGGCGTGTTCGTCAAACTTGTATGATGCTCTCAACCGTTTACGATGATGACGCAACACGGATGGTTCTTGCTCCAACCCTACCGCAAGCCATCATTGAGTGGCTCGTTGAAGCCGATGGCTTGTATCGGTTTTCACAAATCAACTCCAGCCCACATGCTGGTTGATTATTCGGTCGCAACAACAACTCGGGCAGCGCGCAACACACGCTCTTTGTACATGTAACCGGGTTCAAGTACATCGATGACGATTCCTGCAGGGTATTGCTCCGAGGCTGGAAGTGTCGTAATGGCTTCCATGTGGGAGGGATCAAATTGTTGTCCTTTGGCTTCTATGGCTTTGATTCCATCAGCCTCAAGTTCTCTCCAAAGTTTGTTTCGCAGCAAACGTAGTCCTTGTGCTACAGGTGATTCATCGTCTTCATCGACTTGATCAAGCGCTCGGTCAACATCGTTGAGAATCGGTATCATACGACGTGCAAGTCCTATTCCACCGTATTGAATGAGAGAAGACTTTTCGGCCATCAAACGCTTGCGAACGTTTTGTATTTCAGCATCCTTGTAAGCGATTTCCTTTTCAGCGGTTTCTGCTCTCTGAAGTGCCTCTTCAAGGGGGTCGGCCGGCTCTACATGATCCGACAAATCCATCTGTTCACCGACCTCTTCAAACGAGGGGTTTTCGTCATCGTAGGCATCAGGTGTTTCATCCGAAGGAAGGTCTTCGTTTTCCTCTGCCATGATTCCACCGATACTGATGTGGTCTTTCAACCCGACGCTGTTGTGTCTTCAGGGAGTTCATTTGCAATCACGGTAGAGAGATTCCATGAAAACGTCCCCCACTTGCGGGCTTCTAGGTGATCGCGCCCAATAATAGCGACAAGATTGGCCTCATTACTCCAACGAGTCATCGTGTGCACAAGTGCCTTTGCAGCCCGATCATGGGCTTCAAACGTCGGTACGATTCTTGGGTCTTCCTTTTCATCCATCGTTTCCCCTAGCTCTTTTCGGCGCTCCATCCAATCAAGACAAACGCGCTCCGCATATTCTTGTTCAGGGAGGTTTCCAAGTGCTTGACAAACTCGGTCCCATGTCTCTCCTGCATACAATTCTGCTTCCCCTTCAATTGTCTTGGCTAATGCAACATCGAGGTACATATAGGCGCGTCCTTCCCATGCTTCCCAAGCACCAGGACTCGCCCATTGCATAGCCAACAGCAAGCCTTTCTCGCCATCACCCGAACTTTGCAGGCATGACCAAAAAGAGGCGGATTCATTCAAATCTCGGTTTTGTGTATCCATCCAATCCAACAACTCCGCTTCAGCATCAATATCAAAATTAACTTTCAAACGCGAATCTTGAGGTGGGCGAATCGATCTCAGCATTCGTTTATCCAAACCAGCGTAGACATCGCTCCAAGAGGAAGAAACCAGTTCCCTAAGGCTCGGGACATCGACGAGGAGAACGATGGTTTCAATGCCCATGGGTTAATCCAAGGTCAACCCTTCTTTGAGGCATTCGGCTGCTCACGAATACAATGGTTTGGAAAAAAACAGAAAGAAAAGGCAACAGCCTTGAAGAACAAGGGCTGTTCCACGAAAACAGGGGGGTTCTTGTGGCGACCATCAAGGAGCAAATCGAAATGATTCGCGCCGAGATTGACAAGACGCAGAAAAACAAAGCTACGAACGCCCACATTGGAAAATTGAAAGCGAAAATTGCCCAATTGAAAATCAAAGAAGAAAAAGCTGCAGCACACTCAAAAGCCAGCGGTGGTGGCAAGGGATTTGAAGTCAAAAAATCTGGAGATGCTACCGTTTCATTGGTTGGTTTCCCCTCCGTTGGGAAATCCACGCTCATTTCCAAAGTCACTGATGCTCAATCGGAGACAGGTGGCTATGCGTTCACAACGTTGACATGCATTCCTGGTGTAATGGAGCACCGTGGCGCAAAGATTCAGATTCTGGATCTTCCAGGTCTTATCAAAGGGGCTGCAGAAGGAAAAGGACGAGGAAAAGAAATCCTCAACGTCATTCGTTCATCGGACATGGTTCTCTACATTGTCGATCCGTTTCAGGACGGTCATTTTAGTGTCCTTCACCGTGAATTACACAACTCTGGATTGCGGTTGAATCAGCAAAAACCACCTGTTTTCATCAAACGTGTCGATAAGGGAGGTATCGATGTACGAACGACCGTGGAACAAACCCATCTAACACCTGAAGAGATGGGAGAAATCATTCGATCGTTTGGTTATACTTCTGCCATCGTAACGCTTCGACAGAACACAACCGCTGAGCAGATTGTCGATTGTCTTGCAGGGAACATCGTCTATGAAAAAGCCGTGATTGCCATCAACAAAATCGATATTGCAACTCCTGAGGACATTCAACGAGCAAGATCAGGCTTGCCAGAAGATTGGCCCATTATGGAAATTTCAGCTTTCAAAGACATCGGTCTTACCGAATTGAAGGATTTCATTTACGACAATCTTGGCTTCATGCGCGTGTTCCTCAAGCCTCAAGGTCAAGAGGCCGATTTGGAAGAGCCACTGATCGTTAAGGACGACTCGACTGTAGAAACCATTTGCAACAAATTGCATCGCGACTTCGTGCGGAAATTCCGATTTGCACGGATTAAAGGGCCATCTGCAAAATTTGACTGGCAGCGAGTTGGGCTAGATCACCAACTCAAAGATGGCGACCTGTTAACCATCGTGGTGAAACGATGAAACACGTTTGGCGGTATCACAAAGATGCCCTTGGAATCGGTTTGGGACTGTTTTTCCTCAATGTTGGAATCATGCATTTCACCGATGTTGAGTGGTTCACCCCTATCGTCCCGGAAATTCTTCCCTTCAGTGCGGAATTTTGGGTCATTGTGAGCGGTATTCCAGAGGTTTTGTGTGGAATAGGATTGATCGTTCCACGCACTCGTAAAGTTGCAGGTAAAGCGACTGTTGTGCTTCTCATTGTCTTGTATTGGGGAAATCTCAACATGTGGATTAACGACATTCCCTTGGATGGGAACACCTTTCCGCAATGGGCACATGTGTTGCGTGCTTTCGCACAATTGGCCATGATCGGTATCGCAGCTTATTTGGGTGAGTGGATTCCTGAAATTCGTTCATCAAAAGATTAGTTCCATTTGTCATCACCATCGTGTCCGTTTCGAACACGAACGAAGGCAACAAGGAGAACCAAGACCGTGAGAAGGATACCAATCTGAAGAATTCCGTTTGAGAGCATTGATGCGTTCTCATCACCTTCAATCGTGTTGTTTTTATCGTTTGACATCGACGGGGTTGGTTCGACATTTGAACCCTCGATGTCGACGGTGATGGAGATGCTGCTCTCGTTCATGTTCCCTGATGCATCGGCACTTCGGACTACAATTGTGTAGTCTCCATTTGCGTAGGTTTCTGTAACATATTGGTGGTTCTTGTTGGTTGCAAATTCATCGGTATGAATGACAATTCCTCCTACTAGAACTTCTTCTGTAGCGCTTTCTGAAGTGTACCATTCAACTTTGATACGTCCATCTTCAAGCACCTCTGCATCTAAATTCAGAAGTTCTGGTGGGGTTTCGTCCACAACATTGCTGGTATTGAAGTACAAGAGAACATCCTCTGAGTTGTTTGCTCGAATAAAAACCCAGTATGGAGTACCGACATCCAGACCTGTTAATGTGATGGCATGATCGGTTCCTGTCGGTGTCTCAAATCGATTTGTTGTTGAATCCACAGGTTCCACATCTGCTGGAGCATAATGAATCGAAGTGGAATCCGAAACCGTCGTCGACCATGTGATTACAGCACTTGACGAGGTCACGGTTTCGATCGATGCGCCAAAGATTTGTTGCGGTATTTCCGGCATTTCAAAACCGGTCAGTTTCGCATAAATGTGTCCCTCAACATCGTAGGAAGAAAGCATCTCCTCTTGACCTGAACCGTTGAGAATCATGTCGATAATGTTGGGGTCATAGTCGATTCCGTCATCCGACGCAGGATCGGAACCTCCACCAAGCGTCCACGTTGAAGGTGACGCGTCAACATCTCGCCATTTACCTGTACCGAAACCGTCTTGACTTCCGATGACAACAATGTATCGGTAATTCGGTATGTCGTCTCCGATGACGTCCTTGCTAACGGTGAAGGTGATCGTCTTTGCATCGACATCACCAGAAACATCGACACCACGAGAGGATGTACTCCCAGTCTGAGATTGGACAGCGAGTACCGCTCCAGGTTCGCCTGTACCACTGATGGCAACTTCCCAAGCCCAAGCGTCATCAATGAGCGCGTTGGCTCCGCTGAGCATTTCGGTTGAACCGTAAGACGTCTCCCCTTGATCCACATAAATTTGAACGATTTGGTGACTGAAACCGTTGCTTAGACTCCATATGTCGGTCATCTCATCCATCTCGAGAATAAACTGCGCATTCCAAGCACTTTGACGAATTGTCAGTTTCTTGGCGTCCCATAAACCACCGTTGTTCGGAGTTGCAAAGTCGCTTGAAAGTGGATAGATGTAATCCCCATCTCCTGTTTCATCACCAATCGCATCATCAAGTTCCAGCAGTGTTACCCACTGTTCAAGATCGGGAAGGACGACTTCTGCTGGAGCCGGTGGGGCCATTTCTGTGTCAACCCCATCACCGTATGCGAGCGAGGTTGCCAAGGAAGCGACAACCTTGATTCTGGTTGAATAGCGCGGCGCGAGCCCAATTTCAGACCACGGTATCATGAATTCGTAGACATCTTGTACGGCACAACCTCCGAGCGATGAACTTCCCGTACGGACCCATTGCTCTTGTTCACCGTTCTTTCCTTTCGCCGAAAAGAGGCTCCACTTGGCACGACCGTCGTCTCGTAATGTATCAAAATCAAAGGCAACCATGTATTTTGAAGGAAAACCAAGAATCTGATTACCGTAATACGTTCGGAAATTGGTCTCCGCCTCGTTGAAGTTGACTGCGTTTGGTTGCATGAAGTACAGCGCCAAATCAGGGGAAGCCCCCTCAAGAGACGTGTTTGCAAGTTGGTCAACTGTTGTCGCATCGACACGAACAAATACGTTGGATGCGTCATAACCAATGTAAAATTCCTCAATGTCAAATGGATTGCCTTCCACCGGTGCTTCATACCGTGCCGCTCCATCCCATTCTCCTGGAAGGGCTACGCCGTCAATCATCGGTTCGATGATCGCTGATGCGGCTGGCGAGGGAACAGCTGGGTTGGTCCAGAGGTCTTGGAGATACGGAGGAAGATCAAGATTTACAGCACGATAGATGTTTGACAAATGGACTTTAAACAACACATCCCAATTTTCATCATAACCGCTGTCCTGATCGAGGCCATACCACCAAAACCAATCGCTTCCTTCAGCGATATACAACGATTCCCATGCTGCTTCAAGACCGGGGTCATCTGGATAATCCTCTTCAAACTTAACGAGTTTCTGACGGGCCTCTACCAAACGTTGCCATGCAAGGGATTCTTCTTCCTCACCTGCCCAAGTCCGTAGTGTACCATCAATCCATGACCCAGTACCGATGGTCTGTATCTCAGGCAATGTCGGTTCGGTTTCAAGGAATTCACTCGGCGTTGTTGTCACAATCGTAGGATGCGTAGCAAGACGTCCGTACCACTCGGACATAAACGGCCGAGCGTTGTCTTGATGCTGAAATTCCGACATAAACATCCAGTTTTCACCATCCAGTGCCACGGTCAAGAGATATTCTGATGGATCCTCACCAGCATCGAGAAGTTGTTGGCGGATGTTGTCCAAATACGCAATAAAGTCCGATACTGCTGCTTCTGGAGTCATCGTCCCGTATTGGAACGCTATGCGGTCGGATATAACGCGGTCGCGGAAAATTACAGCTACTTCTCCGCCGTCGACTCCGGTGACTTTCCATGGCGTTGCGAGGTTTGTGGCGTCTTCAACATCGATGTACGCGCCATTCTGATCTGTGGATTGTTTGAGAATTTCTTCGTCCGTCACCATCCATTCAATCCCAACATCGGTTACAGGTTGTACCATCGCAGGAGAAACCGCTTCTTCACTTGGCCACATCCCTGTTGGTCGGAATCCGAGTTCCTGTTCAAACAGGTCCATTCCGGTAATGAGATGGTTTTGCACGTCTTCAGGCCAAGCCTCTTTGTTGACACGGATTCCGTCCTCCATCGTCCATCCGTCCATCATCAACAAGGGCATGATTGGGTGATAGTATGGAGTTGTTGTCAGTTCAACCTGTCCTTGAGCAGCAAGCTCGCTATACATTGGCAAAACGTTGCCCATGTGCGCATGCTGGGCATCGAGAACATAATTCAGGTCGGCCAAATCGTAATTTCCATTTTGCATGAACAAGTCGATGAGACCCTGATCACGATGACTGGAATTGTAGGTTCCAAGGACATAATCGGGTGAAAATTGATACAGATACCACAAGACTTGGAGGTCAAGGAAATCTTGTGGAGGAAGGAGGTCGTCATCCATGATCGTGGCTGGTTTGAGGTTGTGAAGTGTTGCATCGTAGAGTTCTTTGTACCGGTCGCTCGAAGGATACAACCATCCTAGTTTGGAATCTTCTGCAGACACGTTGTAAATCCAACCGCTGTTCCAGAAGGATTGGAATTGCATGGTATGCAGTTCAAGATCCGTTGCGTTTGGATAGCCGCCCGTTGCCCATGAGCGTTTGGCAATGTCCGTGTGAACATCGAGTGTTTCTTGCTCGTGGTAATCCACCAATTGCTCGATGAATGAAGGTACGAGGTTGTAGGTTACTTTCGTGTTTGTGTCTGCAAGAATACCAGGGGAGTCTACGTACTCTGTCATTGCGTGAACGCGGACCCAAGGCATCTCGTACATGCCGGTAAGTTTGTTTTTGTAATACGGTTGGTGCTGATGAAAAACAATGGCGAGGTTGAGTGCGTCATCGACTTTTCCAGCCGCTGCTGGTTGTACAACAGGAAGTTGACTCGGGTTTGTGACGTTGTCAACATTCTCGATGTGCCATGCATGCGTGAATGTTTCAGCACCGTTGTTGCTTGCTGGGTTTTGCTCAGGAAACGATGACCAAACGTTTCCTTCATTTTGCCATTGTGCGTACATCATAACATCGAGTGACGTGGGTGAGCCAAGTTCCGACCATGGTAGGGAGAATTCAGTCACTTTGTTTCCGTTCCATCCAGCATACAAATCAACAACTGTTGAACTCTCAACCCATGAAGTCCCATCGTATGCAATCAACCGAAAATAGGAATCATCCTCGAGGACAAATCCATAATCAGCAGCAAATGGAAGCGTGTGGGAGAAACCCCAATCCTTACTCAACACAGAACCGGCGCTTGTTGTGTTGAAGTACACGAACAAATCTGCGCCTTCAGATGTTGCTTTCCAATCCGTACCATTCCAACCAATGTACAAATTCGTCGCATCCCAAGTCAGATGCAGATCAATGTTACTGCTCGACATTTGACTATCGGAATCCCACTCACTCAAATCCCCATCCACGGTTATGGTAGACGGAGTAAGGCCAACAGAAAACACACCAAGCGTTGAGGTTACGAAAAGCATGGCCAAAACCACGGCACTTCTGCGCATGGCTCGACCGTAGAAATGATAATTTGAAAGGCTTTGCAGTAAGATGATGGAGTCAAAACAAGAAAGCGGTGTTCTCTGTCATATCACTTCTCTTCCAGAGCAAAAATTGTCTCAAGGCTACCGTTTCGTCGACTGGCTCAAGGAAAAGGGATTCTCGTACTGGCAATTGTTGCCGCTGACACCTCCTGACGAATACCGATCGCCGTATGCATCACCTTCTGCATTCGCAGGTTGGGACGATTTGACCAAGTCCACCCAATCTCATGCTATGGACGATGAAGCGCATTGGCTTGAGGACTGGGCATTGTATTGCGCAATCAAGGATGATCAAAACGGAAAACCATGGTATGAATGGCCCGATTCATTGAAAAACCGCAACGAAGAAGCTCTTGCACCATATCAGAAAAAACTAGAACCGTACCTTCAAGCACAGCGCTCTTTCAATACAGAGTGGCAAGAGTTACGTCTATACGCCAATGCCAATGGAGTGCGTGTGATTGGTGACGTTCCTATTTTTATCGCCCATGATTCTGCTGACGTGTGGGCGCATCGAGAGTTGTTTCAACTCGATGATGACGGTTATCCTACGTTCGTTGCGGGTGTGCCTCCTGATTACTTTAGTGAAACTGGACAGGTATGGGAAACGGTGCTTTACAATTGGGATGCGCATCGTGAAGAGCAATGGACCTGGTGGAAAGAACGCATGAAACGGATGTTCCGATTGTACGATATCGTTCGAATTGATCACTTCAGGGGATTTCACTCGAACTGGGCCATCCCATACCCTGGTATCGATGCAAGAACGGGCCACTGGCAAGATGGGCCAAAAGACGAACTGTTTGAACAGATTATGAGACTCGTCGAATCACCGGACCAAATTATAGCAGAGGATTTGGGCATAATCCCAAAGGAAGTTGTTGCATTCCGACAGCGTCAACAACTCAAGGGCATGGCGGTTCTTCAATTCGGATTCACAGGTGATTTAGACACCAATCCTCACCATCCTGCGAACATTCTCGAGGACCAAGTCGTCTATACTGGAACACACGACAACAACACTGCTATTGGATGGTTTCAATCCGCAACTGCTACAGAACAATCTCGTTTGAAATCGTTATCCATCGCAGGAGAAAACGTTCACGAGACAATGATGCGACTTGCTCAACAGTCAAAGGCTCCCATTGCAATTATCCCATTGCAAGATTATCTTGGACTCGGATCTGAAGCAAGGATGAACACACCCGGACAAAAGGGTCAAAATTGGGGATGGACATTTACCTGGCGAGATCTTGAAAGGTGATTTCATTAACAAAGAAATCATAACCTAACTTGAAGAGCGCAACATATGCCTGTGGTAGGGTATTTTACTGCAGAGATTGGACTCTGGTCCGAATTACGCACCTACTCTGGCGGCTTGGGCGTTCTTGCAGGTGACCACGTTAAATCCGCAGCGGATGCAAAGATTCCACTCGTTGGTGTTACTCTTCTATACCATCAGGGATATGCACAACAGCACATCGATGAGATGGGTATCCAAACAGAAACATTTCCTGAACATGACCCCAACAAGCATCTCTCCAAAACAGAGATTGTCCTTCGTTTAACTTTGGACGAACGCACGTTGTTTGCGTATGTATGGAAGGCAGAAATTCAGGGAGTGCATGGAAACTCCGTACCCGTTTACTTTCTCGATACGCGTCATCCAAAGAACTCGCCCGAACATCAAGCGTTGTCCTCCCGATTGTACGGAGGTGATGACGCTGTTCGTATACGCCAAGAGTATGTTCTCGGTGTGGGAGGAGTACAACTGTTTGATCATCTGAATGTCGAACTCAGTGGACTCCACTTGAACGAAGGTCATTGCACGTTTGCTATGCTTGAACTGCTGCATCGCGGATGGAGTCGTGAAGAGTTGGCACGGCGAAGTCTTTTCACAACGCATACACCTGTACCCGCAGGACACGATCGATTCGATTGGTCTCTGGTCAAATCGGTGATTGGTGATTTGCTTCCTGATGATGCAAAATCGTTGGTCCGTAATGCAGGCGATTCCGAAAAAGGTGCACGATGTTCGATGTCGCACCTCGCAGTCGCCCTCTCAACATCGGTTAATGCGGTCTCAAAACTCAATGCGGATGTGGCGATGACGATGTTTGATGAACAAGTTATACAGCCAATTACCAACGGTGTTCACCACATTACTTGGACGTCGCCTGTCATGGCATCCTTCTTTGACAAACACCTGAACGGATGGAGATTCCAACCAGAATCCATTGGAAACGCCTACCATTTACCAACCGAGGAACTACTCGAAGCGCGTTCAGAATCACGAAAACAACTTCGAGATTACGTCCGATCAACAACAGGCGTCGAATTGTCTGCGGATCGATTGACAATTGGGTTTGCGCGACGATTTGCTACGTACAAGCGAGCAAATCTCGTGTTTAAAAATCTGGAACGGTTACAGGCAATCGGTGGTGGAAAAATTCAATTTGTCTTCTCTGGGAAGGCCCATCCAAGAGATCAGGGCGGCAAACAACTGATCCGTGACATCTTCGAATCTGCAAACCAAATCGCCGATACGATTCCGGTTGCCTTCATTGAGAATTACGACATGCACACAGGATTGATGATGACCAGTGGCGTTGACATTTGGCTGAACAATCCCATACGTCCAATGGAAGCATCGGGTACATCTGGGATGAAAGCTGCAATGAATGGAGTTCCAAACTGTTCGATTCTTGATGGCTGGTGGCCGGAAGCCTGCATTCACGGTGTGAATGGGTGGGCTATTGGCAATGCAGAAGAAAATCGAGACGATGATCGAGATGCGGAGAACATTTACAACGTGCTCGAAAATGAGGTCATTCCGCTTTGGGAACAGGAAGGAGATGCTTGGTCGGACGTCATGAAAGCAAGCATCGCAGCATCAGCAGGTTTTACAGGTCAACGGATGATTCAGGATTATCTTGAATTTTACAATCAATTTTCGTGATCATCCCAGTGGACTTCATCGCCATAGTTGTCACCTTCACCACCCCTTCTGCCAGAGAAAATCAGAACGAGTGCGGCAACCCCAATCGCTGCAAACAACAGAGATCGAGCCAGCGTTACAACTGAGGATTTTGAATCCGACGTTTCATTTTGCTCACATGGATCACAAGAAAACATTGGGCATTCCTCACCCGCAGCCACCTCAAACGCGTCTCCGCAACAACCCTCACATGTTTTGCTTTCTTCCAAATTCGACTGATTTAACGCCGTCAGATTGTTGGGTGTTGGCTCCAATGTTTCGTTTGTCTGATTGGAATCGGAATTGGTGTTGTTTTCAACGTCTTGGGTGGAATTGGAATCATCTTGAGCCCCATTGTTGGTTGGATAAACGCAGCCTTCATTGATGGTTGCCTCAGCATTATGGTTGAGCGCTTCGGAGTCCATACAACCCATCACATCCTCAACAGGATACGTGCAGCTACCATCATCTTCTGTCGCCTCAGAATCGTAGTTCAACGCCAGTTCATCCATGCAACCTGGAATTGGTTCAACAGTGTATTCGCAGGAACCGTCATCATGCGTTGCTTCTGAGTCAAAGTTGGTGGCAGATGAATCTGTGCACCCGTGGACTGGAAGAACAATGGGGTCAGCATCCAACTCGAGAACGGTCACAGAATGCGCTGCAACAGAAAGGATTCCGTCTTCTAACGTTGCAGAACCAAACCGAACCGTATCGTTCGCCTCAAATCCACTCACTGTAGTTGGAGCACCTCTGTTGAGCACGATAGTCATCGCTTCATCATCAAAAGTCATGTTGTAGACCAGAAGATTAGCCATGGCCATTCTCGTGGTGTATTCTCCGCGTTGCAACGCCATCGATTCAGATCGCAGTTTACCGAGCTCAGAGATGTTTTCAAACAATTGAGTTTCCATTGAACTCCATAAACTTTCATTCCGGTACATGTGACGATTATCGGGGTCTGCACCACCGTATTCGCCGTATTCATCTCCATAATACAGCAACGGTGCCCCGGGTGTAGTGAGCAACCATCCATAGGCTTGCATGGCTGCATTGTAGGCTGATGCATCTCCTGGTTGTCCTGGAAGCCCGTCTTCTGTCCACTGATTGAAGGCATCATTGGTTCCGGTATCTGCTCGACTGGTCAGTCGAGGAACATCATGACTACCAACATAAGGAACCATAATGGATCCCTCAAGGTACTGATCCTGACTTCGATTGGTCCAGTAATCAAGATGCATGTAGTTCTCATTACCCGAGACAAAGACATTGTCCACAACTGCGTGATACAAGACAAAGTCAGCCTGACCGTCCAATCCATCTGGGCCCATGTAGGCGTTGATGGTCCCGTATTGTTCCTGATTGTCAACGAGTGAATGACCTACCCATCCCATGGCCGTTTCACCTTTGAGATAATAATCGGTTCCGACCGTCTCAAATCGTTGATTCACTTGAGCGACCAGGTTTCTGGTAGCCGAATCTTCGACGTGTTTCACCGCATCAATACGAAGTCCATCTAGATCATAAGTTTCCAACCACCACAATGCATCATCGATAATCTGTTCGGATGCATCACGAATTTTCCAGTTCACGTCCGGCATGTATGGAGTGAATTGACAATCAAGGCGATGTTCACTCCAATCGCAGTTTGCGGTACCACAGATGCATCCTGCGTTGAACCATTCCGGATGTTCCTCGTAGTACGTGTGTTGTTCGTGCACGTGGTTGATGACGAAGTCCATCATAATGCGAATGCCATGATTGTGAGCTGCGTCAACCAGAGCATGAAGTTCGTCTGCAGTTCCAAGTCTTGGTTCAACTGTTCGAGCTTCAACCGGCCAATACCCATGGAACGAGGAGACATCGTGCTCGCCATCGCTTGCTTTACCTGTCCCTTCTGCTGCTGTATTAAAGGGTGAAAGCCACAAAGCACCGACACCCAAATCGTCGAAATAACCTGACTCAATCATTTGAGTTACTCCAGAAAAATCTCCACCTTGCCAGTCCGCACCTTGAGCAGCACCGGTCAGGGATTCGTCGTTCGATGTGTTGCCGTTGACAAATCGGTCGGTCATGACCATGTAGATGAGTGCGTCTTGCCACTCAAAATCCGCATTTGGCCCAGTCCAAAATGGGACCAGCAAATCGTAAGCAGGATTTCCGTTTACATCAAAACCGTCAATCTTGAACGTATGTTTGCCATCCTCTAAACCGCTGATGTTGTACGTCCATGATTTGTTCAAAACGTCCCACGCTGCACCATTAATATCGGTTGGTGTGCCATCGAAAGCTGCACCAGACGAACCTGGATGATAGGTGACCACAAGCGACTGATCAATCAATTCAGCACTGAATTGAGGTCGCTCATGGTCAAGTACTCGAACCAGCGAGTTCTCGAAATCGTCACAATAAGATCGTTCAGGGTTCATAGGGTCAAAGATCCATTGTTGATCAACGATGAATTTGTAGCAATACAGGCCTTCCTGCAAATCAACCTCTGCAATCCAAATTCCGTTCTGTTCCATCATTGGGACGGGATTGTCCCAATCCCATTCACCCACTACTGAGACTTCTGTTGCGAATCCTTTGTAGGAGAAGACCGTAAGTGGTTGTGGTGTTGTTTCATCCGCTCGAACATCGTTTGAACCCAGCGGTGAAAGGACCACAAGAAGCATCAATGCAATGAGAATGTGTGCCACGGATTTCATTCTTCAACCTCCGAGGATTCCAAGGGTTTCTTGAACAACGAGTTCGCAGTGTCAACCAAATCGTCGATGTGTTTGCAAAGAAAGGAGCGAACAAAATCATTGGCCGGATTCTGATAGGCTTCAAGTGGGGCACAATGCTGTTGCAGGGTGCCGTTGTCGAGAATCGCAATTCGGTCTGCAAGGGTCATAGCTTCAATTTGATCGTGTGTAACATAGATTGTCGTGGTTCCAAGTTCGTCGTGCAAGCGTCGAATTTCATGGCGCATCTGGTGACGAAGTTCCGCATCCAAATTCGATAACGGTTCGTCCATCAAGAGTACTTTTGGTCGACGAACAAGCGCTCGCCCTAGTGCGACACGCTGCCGTTGCCCACCACTGAGTTCTTTCGGTTTTTTGGAGAGGTGCTCGCTCAATTCCAGAAGTTCTGCAATCTCGTTCACTCTGGATTGGATTTCATCGTTGGACAACCTTTCTGGACCTTTCATCATCCGAAGTCCAAACGAAAGATTGTCACGAATCGACATGTGAGGATACAAAGCATAGGATTGGAAGACCATTCCAAGTCCACGTGCGCCAGCAGGAAGATGGTTTACGGTCATCCCATCAATCGTGATCTTACCATCCGTTGCATCCTCCAATCCTGCGAGCATTCGAAGCGTTGTTGACTTACCGCAACCTGAAGGCCCCAACAAAACGAGAAATTCCTTATCTTCAATTTCCAACGAAAGATTCTCAACAGCAGTAAATCCGTCATCAAATTTCTTGTATACTCCTTCAAATTCTACGCGTACCATATGCTCACCCTTTCACTCCACCAGCAGACAATCCATCAATCAAAAATTTCTGGAAGAATAAGAACAGCAAGGCAACTGGAAGGCTTACCAAAAGACTTGCAGCAGCAAAATCGCCCCAGGACTGACTGGTCGAGGAAATCAAAGAAGCCAACCCTACCGGGAGCGTGTACATGTCGTTTGAAGTGTTGAACGTTAACGCAAGAAGGAATTCATTCCATGCAGCAAGGAAACTAAACAAGGCAGTCACTGCAATTGCTGGCGTTGACAACGGCAAAACAACTTTTGTAAACACTTGAACTTGATTGCATCCATCCAACACTGCTGCTTCTTCTAGTTCACGTGGAATGGTGTCAAAGAATCCTTTCAACATCCAGACACAAAGGGGTAGCGCTGTCACACAGTATGCGAGTATGAGACCAAGATGAGAATTCAACAGACCAAGGGTTTTCATCACCAAAAAGTAAGGAACAAGGATGATGATTCCTGGAAACATTTGCACCAAAAGGAAGGAAAACATGGACACATCTCGGCCCGTAAATTTGTAACGACTGAAAGCATAACCGGCA
>PBSP01000095.1 GCA_002726845.1 Methanobacteriota archaeon
CGAAAACATTACTAGTGGAATGACGGATAGGGGTTGTATTACCCCAAACAATTCTTGCACCCGTTGCCTTAAGTTTTTTTACAAGCAGGTTTAAATTGGACTCGTAGCTCTTTGGGTCAGTGGTTCTTACACCTCCAGCATGTCGCGGCATAATCCGATGAGATTTTATTTCAGGTACCCGATGAATCAGGTCTCCCAAACCACAGTTAAAATATATCAAGTCCCACTGCTTATCTCCCAGGTATTGATTGAGGAATTGTAAAGCTGTGGACGAATTCCATACAAAACCCGGCTCGTGACGGGGAAAATGAATTTCAACCTCCTCCCGCAACTCCTTTTTTAATTCATTGGCAGGCTGTTGATAGACTTGATCACCAAGGATAAGGACAGTAGGAAGAGCATCCTCTCCAATTATTATTCCCCATGACAGGAGGAATAAGGCAATCAAGGAAGTCGCCCAATTTCCGGGCATAACTAGATCAACGCCTCGGACATCGGGCCCGTACTATCGGCAAACGAGTCCACCGGAACATCCACGGCGTGAAGCATAGATACAAATAGGTTGGCAAGGGGTACCTTCTTCTCGTCCCTGAATGAATGTAAATGCCCGTGTTTAAGACCCAGTTTATTGCCACCAGCAAGATGAATGGGATAATTTCTAGTGCTGTGTGAAGCATGGGGGTGAGCTGAGCCCCAAAGAACAACGGTTCGATCAAGCATATTTCCATCCGCTTCTGCTGAATTTTTAAGACGCTGTAGAAAGTAGGCATGTTGCTCCGCCCGCCAACGATCCCACTGCCCGGAGTAGTCCACCGGGCGTTTATGAGCAATATCGTGAGTCGCACCCTTGTATCCCAGCACATAGTTGGCGTAATTCCACAACTCACTATCTGAAGAATTTTCACTTTCGAGCATCAGGGAAGCAAAACGGGTCGAATCAGTTTGGAATGCGAGGAAGACCAAATCGTACATGCAACGGATATATTCTTTCGGGTTCTTATGGGATACATTTAAATTTAAGCCCTTGGTATCGACTTCAGGCAAAGGTTCATGGGTCCACTTACTGGTTCGCTCAACTCTTTTCTCCAAAGACCTAATGGACTCAAGATACTCCTCCATTTTACCCTTATCTTCATGACCGAGCCGATTATTCAGGCTTTGGCTCTGGTCCATCAAAAGATCAAGAATACTGGCTTCACGTTTCAATCCTGATCTTACCTGATCCACGCCTTTACCCGCATAGGGGTTAAACATACGGTTGAAAATTTCCTGAGGCTTACACAGAGAAGGAATTGGCCGGCCAGGTCCGCGATGTGATAAAGTCTTTGATCTTCCATAAGAACCAGTTCCTCCTTCCGTACCCAAAACAATAGATGCGTAACGAGTTTTATGTCCGTGAGTATTAGCTGCAACCTGATCCAGGGAAATATTATTAGTCTTTTCCGTGCCCACCATATCAGCACCGGTTGCAAATACATCGCCCGAACTATGCCCACCCAAAGACCATCCACCTGCGTGGTCAAGTCCCTGATAGTAACTGACATAATTCTTCAGAGGCTCAAAAGGTTTCGATGATTGATTGAAGCTAAGCGGGCCAGCATCGCGACAAGGCCACCAACTCCAATCATGATGTGGCTTGGACTGGGAGGGTATTCCGGCAGTTCCGTTCGGCATATAGGCGCCATATGAAAAATAACTGACCAGTATACGCTTGGGTAATTCCTTAGCTGGCTTTGCCCACCCCATACTGTTCAGAAATGGTAAGGCCAAAGCAATCCCACCACCCTTGATCATTTCTCTACGATTTAAATGCCAGCTTTTTTGTTTCATGTTTGTTTTATTTTCAAGGATTCCGAAATATTTCACTTGTACACAGAGTAACGATCATGTCGAGCAGTCTGTGCCCATTGACGGAACTCTTTTGCAGTAGTTCCTCAATCACAAAACGGTCATGTGCAGTGAGTTCCCTGCCAATGCCATAACTGAGTAGGCGCCGCAAAACATTTTCAGCAACCTGGTCACGCTTTTCCATAATAAGAAATTTCTTGAGATCTTCCATGCTGTTTACTTGAGGTCCGAGGGGCACACGGGCAACAGCCTCTACTTTTTCTGTATTAATTGACTTTAAATAGGTTTGGTAACCGGAGAGATCCTCATGTTGACTTAGGTTAAATCCACTGACACGGGTTCCTTCCTTGGGAACAAGTGGCTGATACTTACCAATCGCATTATAATGCTCAAAAGGAATACCCCATGGATCGAGCCGTGAATGACAATCATTACAACTTTCCTTTTGTCTGTGTGCCGCCAGTAAATCCTTAATGGAAAGAGCTTTCTCAGCGGACTCCCCGGCCGAGTCGGATAGAGCTGGAACATCGGCTGGAGGGTCAGCTACCTCATCCCCCAGAATAGCTTCTCGTAACCAAACGGCACGGTAGATGGGATGCGGTGCCGTTCCCGTCCCGTTCCCAATAAGAACGGAACCATGAGTAAGCAAGCCACCAATTTTATCTTCAGGCTTTAAGGAAACAGCCCGAAAGTGATTACCTTCCAATTTGCCCAACCCATAGTGTGCGGCAAGGGGTTGATTCACCCAGGCAAAATCGGAATCAATCAAGTTGATAACATCCGCATTGCGGCTAAACAGTTCGCCGATAAAACCCGTAGTCTCCTCAAGCATAAAGTCACGAATGGTTGGGCGATACGGTTGTTCAGTACCACGTCGTTCACCCGCACTCACATAGTACAGGAATCGAGGAAATAACTGTTGATTGATAGGAACGGTTTTCATCTTGGCTAAGCTTAACCATTGCATGGTAAAGTTTTGAACAAAGTTCTTTGAACGATGATCTGCCATCAGGCGCCTTATCTGACTTTCAATGATCTTCTTATCTGATAGCTTTTTATCCCTAGCCAAAGATAGTAATTCCTCATCGGGCATACTTCCCCACAGAAAATATGAAAGCCTTGAGGCAAACTCGTGCTGTTCATCCGTCACTTTTTCATCTGCAATCGTATGAAAAAGAAACTGTGGTGAGATAAGAACCATGGCCAATGTCTCTCTCACTGCAGATTCAAATGAATCAAGTTCCGGTCGTACTAAATCATAAATCTTCTCAAATCTATCGATTTCGAAATTTGTTACGGGTCGACGGAAAGCACGAGAGGCAAAACGGTCGATCACTTCACGAACATAGGCTTTGGGATTTTTAAGTCTGGTTGGAGAATCAAAAAGAATACGTGTGTGGTGGGACGGAGGCCAAATTTCCGAAACGGGCGCTTCAAACTCCATCCAGTTAAGAATTACTCTTGGCATGGTAAGGTTGCGATTTCCATCATTGAGGGTGCCGTCATCGTAAAGAATTTGAGGAGTGATAACCCTCGTATCGGGTTGCAGACTCCCATTTTTCTCTCTTCCTTTGGTGAAAGGAAAGTTTTCAATCCGTCCACGAAATTCAAAAATTTCGGGTAAATCAGGTCCATTTGTAAGATAAACAGAACCGACTGGTTTCACTCTTTGGGTCGAACTATTAACAGCTATAGTTTCCCCCATGATTAGACTCAGGGTTACCCCGGAAATTCCTGGCGGCAAAATTGCTGATGCCTGCAGTCGAATTTTAAATTCTCCACTTTTGGGAAAACTTTTTAAGCCCATTCCACCTGCAGGTGAACCTCTTCGATTGCCCCATAAACCGAATTCATCCAACCCCATTCCACGATCCAATCCATATGGTTTCCATTCTCTTTTCAAATAATCAACCTCTGGCTTTTGCGGGTCAACAATTGCACTCGCCATTACTTGTCTGGCATTTTCCAGGTATCTGTCCATCTGTTCCGGACCAAGTAGCATAAATTCCGCTGTGTTGTTGAAACGGTAAGGTTTCTCGGGATCATCCGGCAGGTTGTCATTTAAATCCAAATGAAACCCAATCAGATCACGAATTGTATTTTCATATTCAAAATTGCTTAATCTGCGAGCAAGGGGCTGCTTTTCTTTTTTGGTATGAGAAGTGATCGCATCTTTTAATCGCTTTTCTATCCACCCAGTAACTTGTTCTGTTTCTTTTGCTGAAGGGCGCTGTTTTTCTTCCTCTGGTGGCATTTCTCCACTCTTCAAGACATCCAGAATAAGTTCCCATTTTTCCAGAGCATCACTGTCTACAAAATCGTCACCTATATCATGCAAAGTGATATCGCCTTTACTCTTTTCCAAGCCATGACACTTTATGCAATTAATTTCAAAAAAAGTTTTTACCGATGCTACGAGGTTCCCCACCAAACATTGCGAAAAAAACAGAATAATCCCAAATGCTTTGGGACAAAACAGTTTTTGAAATTTTAAACCCATTAACGAATTAAAATTTAGAATAGTTTATTTAATTTGTCTCGCAAAAGAAATGGCTATCTCTCTGAGACTTTTTGGCCATTGATCAAAAGTAATTCTTTTAGCCTCGGATAATTTGGGAACGGTAATTCCCTCGACCAAAGAAACTGTTGGCTGAGCATAAAAAAATGGAACTCTTTTTTGATCATAGGTAGAGGAAAGACTTTTCGCGTAAATCTCAAGTTCAGCTGCATACTCAGATGGATTCTCCCCAATATTACTTTCCGATGGCACCCAAATCACTCCGGCTACGCCCATAGGAGTGAGCGGACTAACATTCCAATTATAGGCATAAGTGGGAATGGTATCCGATGCTATATCATCTCCCCTACCCGCCTCCGGAAAAGCTGGTGCCTGCAAGACAAAAGTGGATGGATCCTTTCCCTGATCTTGCCCATTAATTATTTCAGTAACAAAACTCTTTACATCAAGTATATGCTTGGACAATGCCTGCTTGGCTACTGCGGTTCCAGGATACTGCAGGAACAACTCATTAAGCCTTCTCTTAAATATTGGATTTTTTACATCCTTCACTCCACGAAAGGATGTCCACGAGAGTGGAGAAGCCAACTGACGATTCCTACCCCCATGACCGGACGACATAGTCATGAATCCCTGAGGAACTCCTTCACGCCCTAAGGCTTTGGCAAATTCATAGGCAAACATCGTCACTCCCATACTCTCCTTGGAAAAGTCCGACGACGACCAGTATGTTCGATATTTTCCACCACCCGTTTCGAAACGTCGCTTGCGTGGGGTTGGAAAAGAACTTGCCGCCGTTCTTCTGCGGAATTCCCGGACGAGCGGCAATCTTTTCGGGAGATCGATTTCCTTATTTCTCCGATCATAAGCCCATTCGCCTGAGAGCAGGGTGCTACCCGTCAAATACCAAACATCCCCGATAAGGATGTCCCTAACCGTTCGCTCAAAACCATGGCTTGATTTTATCTCCAAGGTGATCGGTTCCGAAGAAGCTGGGCGGGCAGAAAAAGTAACGGACCATTGCTCCAATTCATTAGGTGAAACTTTTTTGATTTGTTCATCCAGCTTAACCGTAACCTCCACTCCCTTATTGGCATGCCCCCATACTTTAATCGGCTGGTTCCGTTGAAGAATTACTCCATCCCGATAATACTCCGCAACCTGAAGAATCGGATAATCGGGATCGGTCCATTGAGCATACTTTGCCTTGAGTGCAGCTGCTTTTTCCAAATCGTCCTCCTCAAAAATAAACTCCCCGTCGACTACAGCAAAAGGGGTAGCTGGCAGTCCCGCTTTGTTGTAGAGGTTGGAGTTTTCCGGAACCGCACTGTAGGCATATTGTACTCCAGCTGGTTTTAATACTTTATCCGACCAAACATGAACCACATCCCCGCGTATCTCCGCCGATGCCTCATACCAGACTCGATCATTCCCGCAGACTCGGAAATGATTTAATTTATCATTAGGCGTAGGTTTGGCGGGTTCAACGAACATGCCGGGTTCCCTGCGGTTCTTGCCCATCCCCTTGCTCCCCACCATCAATCCGCCAAATAGACTGTTTTTCTCAAATGAAACGATCACCTTTTTATTCTTGATCTCATAGCCTTTATAAATCGGACCGGTGTATGCGACTTTCTTACCATACTGCTTCGCGAGAGCCCACCGAGCCATTCGCATACCGGGGTGTAATTTATTGTAATAGTGAATCCCCCCCGGATTGGCTGAATTGATATCCGATTGCACCACCATTCCAATATCTTGTCTATTTTCGACAAAGAACTTATGTTGAACCTGGCGAATATCTGCAAAGCCAACATTGTTTGGATCAGGTGATCCATAGGGTTGCATTTGCGTGAAATAAAAAGGCATTTCAGGCATTTCCCATGCATCCCGCCAACCTTTAACGAGGGCTTCCATTCGGGATGCATAAATCCGGCCATCCCCGCTATTACTGGTTCCCTGGCACCAGATTGCGCCTCGTATTGCATAGGGAATGACCGGGGCAATCTTACCATTGAAGAACTGAGAAGGACCACGCCACATGCCTGCGATACCGGGAAGGTTTGGTCGAGTAGGCACCTTACCTCCCTTTTCGGCAATCGGTCCAGCCTGGCTCTGCCAATTTTTTAAATCTTCATAATAAAGCTCATATGCGTCTTTTCCCTCTTTAATTAAAGGATCCGCCTGACGTATAAGTTCACTATCCTTCGCAAGATTCGGATGAGCTTCAATTGCCTCCCGTTGTGCAAATGCTTCGATTCGGGTATTACTATGAGCACTTAGCAGAATACCAATGGGGACATTCAGTTCCTTGTACAACTCATGTGCGAAAGAAAGAGAGAGTGCAGAAAATCCACTGGCGGAAGAAGCTTTTTTCCAACCTTCATCGGAAGTAGCCCGCTTTTGTGGATAAAGGGCAGATACGGTATTAACATTAATTTCACGGATGGGAATGTCTTGTTTCGAAGAAGAAATCTCCCTGGCAAGTTCGTTGCACATGCTTTTGCCCGCCACCCAAACCATGTTCGACTGACCGGATGAAAACCACACCTCACCAATAAGTACTCCGGATAGAGTAATTGATTCTTCACGATCATTACTAATCTTCATTTCTCTCTCTTCCAGTGAAGCACTGAGAGGTTCAAGTTTGAC
>PBSP01000096.1 GCA_002726845.1 Methanobacteriota archaeon
GAATTCCGGCAACGTCATCCAGATGGACATGTCGTCGTTCACCCAGAATGCCCAAAAGAGACGGTCGAGGTTTCCGATGCAAACGGCTCGACTCAGTTTATCATCAATTATGTCAAAAATTTGCCGCGAGGCGCTACCGTTGCAATTGGAACAGAAATCAATATGGTTGCACGATTAGCAGACGATCACCCAGACAAACACATTGAATGTCTCGACCCAGAAATTTGTCCTTGTTCTACAATGTACATGATTCACCCTGCTTACCTCATGGACCTTTTGGAAAAGCTTGTCGATGGTGAAGTACACAACCAAATCACGGTTTCAAAAGAGGTTCAAGAGGGCTCGCTCATCGCTCTTGAGCGAATGTTAAGCATTCGGGCTTGATCACTCTGCAAGACGTCGGAGTTCTTCCACGCTTCGTACTTCTGCGAGGTAGATTTGCTCGATTGAATCAAAGAGTTCTGCATCGCCTGCACTCTCGATGATGGACATGAGTTCACCATAAACCTCGACGGCTTTGGTTTCTGTTTTGAGCGATTCCGCAAGCATGTCAAGATAGGATGAGGCATGTTCAATCGGTGTGTTGTTTCGTTCGGTTACTGCGATTCCACCGAGTTTTACAATTGCTGAGCGGACAATGTTGGAGTGGTCCATGGATTCATTGGCTTCTGCAGTAAAGTGAGGCTCAAGTTGAAGTCGATGAATACCACGTATGTATGCGGCATAATGGGCGTACATGTTGATGGCTCGAAGTTCCCATCCAAGTGCTTCGTTGAGTTTCTCGATTAAGTGCTGCGCTGTCATCGATACATCGTGACCTTTCTTCCACTTAAAGGTCAGGTTGAACCAAGGATTGTCTCAGAGAGTTTCCAGCCAATCAATGCAAAAATAGGGCACAAAAGCATCGTACATCCCACATATCCGAATGCCAGACCTGTGTGCTGATTCTTGAGCAATTCAATCGTCTCAACAGAAAATGCGGACATCGTCGTAAAACCACCGAGCAGCCCCGTGCCCAGAAGGAGGGCAAGCTCTTTTGATATCAATTGCTCAACAAGGCCAACGGCTAATGCACCCATCAACAACGAACCAACAAGATTGACCAACAATGTCGCCCAAGGAAAACCATCACTCGCCATCCATTCGGAGGTTAGGTAACGCAGTGCAGCACCCAAACCGCCGCCCAGTGCGACCATCAGAATCTGTTGGAGCATGGACAAGCCTCACCACCAAGGACCATGAAGTTCGTGATGAAATGGAACCGAAAAGCCATGAAGGATGTTTCTCAAGCGCTGTTCATGCGAACCGTTTGGTTTATGACGGGAAATTCTGGAAAGGTCAGAGAAGCTCAACATGCACTTCAACCACTCGGGTTTGATGTTCAACAATTGGTGGTTGAAGGTATCGAGATTGTTGAACCACAGTGCAACGATTTGGAGATCGTAGCACGATCAAAACTCAAGCAGGCGAAACCCCACTTGCCATCGAGAGGTGATGCGCTCATGGTTGAAGATGCAGGATTGTTTGTTGATGGTCTCAAAGGATTTCCTGGCGCTTATTCATCCTATGTTCTAGAAACATTGGGGTGTAGCGGAATTCTTGACCTGATGGAGGGGCAAAAGGAAAGAGTGGCCGAATTTCAGGCTGTTGCTGCCCTTCTTCTCGACGATCGTGTTCACGTTTCGAGGGGCGTTTGTCGTGGGACAATTGCCATGGAGGCTAGCGGTGACGAAGGCTTTGGCTTTGACCCTATTTTCGTTCCGTCACCCATTGAAAGGAACGGTGAAAACATCTCAACCAACGGTTTGACCTTTGCCGAGGTCAGCCTTTCAGTTAAGGAGCAGTTCAGTCATCGTCGCAATGCATTGGAAGGCCTTTTGGAATTGCTTTCAACAATCGATTCGGCATCATCATCTTAAGCAGGGAGTTCTTGGATGGAGCGATAGGCATGGGATTTTTCAGGAACCTCATCGCATTGGCATTTGTCGCCACGTTGTTGTTCTATTTCGTCTCTGTCGGTGAAATGGAACAAAACCAGCAATGGATTGTGATAGGTGTTTTGGTTTCGCTCGGATTGATTTTCATTCTTTCAGGTTCTCCTTCCTTCGAACTTCCCGCACCACTTGCAGAGCAGTCGAAGCAGGTTGTTGCTGAAACCGAGTCGTCCGAAGCAGAACCCTCTGAAGAGGAAAAAGAAACAATCCCCGCTCAAGATGAATTCAAAACGATGTCTCTCAAGGAGCGAAAAGCCGCTAAGATTCTTGCTGCTCAGGAAGCACAACGTGTTGCGATGGCAGCGACGGTGGGCGACGGCGATGAAGCGATGATTGAATTGCCTGTCGTTGAAGTGGAGGAAGTTCATGTCGCAGATGAATACGTTGTTGAGGTGAGTCCTGAATCTGTTGAAGAGGCAGATATTCAAGCGACGGTGAAGGAACGAGCATCGCGCCATGGAGAGATACGAGCACGAATCGAGGCTCGACGTCGCGCACAAATGGCGGACATTCGAGCATCAACGTCTCGTATGTGGGAAGAAAACGTCGTGCGAGAAGATATCGTTGGCCTTCTGCAAGGGGATGGTCATGGATTGAGTGTACTTGACGAGCCGCTTCATCCCGAACCGGGGCACATCTACGGTGCGACTTTTATTCGAATCGACGACCAGCGCATACTGAAGTACCGGTCACAACTCGATTCAGGATTCGAAGCAATCGTTTCTGAACAAGAACCTGAGGAACCACCAATTCAGGAACTTCCACCGTTGATTGGTCCAGATGGAAATCCACTTCCTCTCCCAGAGTTACCAGACTCCTCTGGCGCACTTGCAGCACTGAAGCTGGAAATGGATGAGGATTGAGGATTGTTGATGAATGCGTTCGTTCAGCCAACTATGAACAACAAAAAACGTGCACTGATGGGTTTGGTGCTTGTTGCGATCGCTCCAACGATATCCGTTGTGACGGGTTTTGCATTAAAGGCAGGCGCCCTCGCCGCAGTGGTGTTTGTACTCACCAAGATGTGGATGTTCGGTCTTCCCGCTTTCTGGCACATAAAAATCGAGGGTTTGCAACCCTCATATTCGCTCCCTCAATCTGGAGGTTGGAAGGTTTCAACTCTTCTTGGGTTTGGAATGGGGGTTGTCATCGTAATTGCTTATCTTCTTCTCGGAGATCTCCTCATAAGAGGCGAAGACCTGAAGGAAATTCTTGAACCGTTTGGACTGACGATTCCTTGGAAATTAGCGCTTGGTATCTTTTTCTGGATTTTCATTAATTCCGTTTTAGAGGAATACGTCTTCCGATGGTTCATCACTTCAAAACTTGAACAATTGGTGGGAGGAAAATGGTGGCCAATACTTCTCTCAGCTTGCATCTTTACCGTCCATCACACCATTGCTTTGGCGTTTTTTATTGACCCACTTGGAAATGCCCTCGCATCACTGGGTATCTTCATTGGCGGTGTTCTGTTTTCATGGATTTATCTCCAATATCGCAGTGTTTGGGTTGCATGGGTTGCCCATGCGATTGCTGACGTTGCCATTTTCGTCATCGCCTGGCAACTGATTGTAGGATTTTGATCATCTGTGCTTCCAATGCGCTTTGTCCCGGTTCAGAAATGCCTTGACACCAATTTCCTGGTCCTCGGTACTGAACAATTCTGCGAAGAGCCTTGCCTCAGTTGCAACACCTTTAGTCAACCCCTCGTCGAGTGCGGAGCGAAGCACCTTCTTTGCTACTCGTAGCGTGTGACTGGATTTGCTGGCGATGAGACATGCCATTTCTAGTGTTCTTTGTTTGAGGTCATCAGCGTCGACGACGTGGTTCAAAAGGCCAATTCGATGCGCTTCAACAGCATCGATCATTTCACCAGTGTAGACCATTTCCATGGCTTTTCCATAACCGAGCAAGGCGACGAGGCGTTGCGTCCCACCATATCCGGGAATGAGGCCAAGATTGATTTCAGGCGTACCAAATTTCGATCGCGTACTCGCAATCCGAATGTCGCATGAGCATGCAACCTCCAACCCGCCTCCGAGAGCGAAGCCATCGACCATGGCGATGGTTGGTTTGCTCAAATTCCAGAGCGTTTCAATCGCATTGTTGGTGAATTTGATTTTGATTTCTTCAACGCCTGCACCTTGAAACTCTGTGATGTCAGCACCTGCGACAAATGCATTTGGCTTTGCTCGTTTTCCTTCTTCAGGTGCGAGTGGCTGCGCCCCGGTTATGATGATGCAACGAACGAGATCTTCCGATTCCGCCCAAGCAACCATTTCTTTCATCGCCGTGGTTACATCAACGTTGAGAGCATTCAGTTTGTTTGGACGATTAATGGTGACCAAAGCAACAACTGTTCCATCATCGCAGGATTCAACGGGGATGGTTTCTATTGTGAGTACGTCGTGTTGAGGAGGCGTCATGATAATCGCAAACAACGGAAGTTCAAGAGTCCACCGATGCATCGCTTAGGTGGTTCAAGCAAGGAATGAAAACCTAAAGTCAGTTGGTCATGCTATGGGCGAGGGAAGACAACCACTCGTACGTGCGGTCGACATGGGCAAGCGCTACGGAGAGTTCGTGGCGCTCCATCCACTCAATGTCGAGGTGCATTCTGGCGAGTTTTTCGGAGTTTTTGGACCGAACGGTGCTGGTAAATCGACCTTCATCAAGCTCCTCACCGGGCAGCTTCAACCGTCCATCGGTCAGATTGAAGTGTTGGGCGTTGATGCAAAGCAATCCCCTCAGAAACTCAAAGCCAACATTGGGATTGTTCCAGAATCAGAGTCTCCTCCTTCATTCTTGACACCGACCGAATTTCTACAATTCGTTGCACGCCTGCGCGGACTCGAAAATCTGGATGAACAGGTTGAGCATTGGCTGGATTGGTTTGGATTGCAAGAGAAACGGGATACAATGTGCAAAGACCTCTCCAAAGGGCAACGACAGAAAGTCATGCTCGCATCGGCATTTATCCACAAACCCAAACTTTTGTTTTTGGACGAACCGTTTGCAAATTTGGACCCTATTTACCAGCGCAAATGCAGAGAATGGTTGCTTGATCACGTTGCTAACGGGGGAACGATTTTCCTGTGCTCACACGTTCTGGAGATGGCGGAGCGGATGTGCAACCGCATGGCCATTATCAACCACGGTCGTGTGCTCGCATCAGGCACCGTTTCAGGACTCAAGGAGTCGCAAACGGAAACATTGGAAGACGTCTTTATTCGACTCGTTGGACATTCCATTGAAGAAGTGGAACGTCATTCAGAGGAAGGAATCGATGCAGAGGAGGAGTGAAGATGTCCACTTCCACCATCACATCACGTGAGTGGGACGATGTTGTTGGTTCGTACAACAGCGGCGGAAACGTGTCATTAGGAACCTCCTCAGGGGGCATTCAACTGCTTGAACCGCAACGTGGCTTCGCAGCATTTTCGACAACATTTCGCTACATGTTTCGTGAGGAATGGCGAGAAAACATCGATTTCGCAAAGAAACGTCAAGTCGTGTTGTTCCCGTTGTTGCTCACGCTTGTAACGATGGTCACCACAATCGGTTTGCAGTTTCTTGTTGGCGATTCTGCTGCTCAATCCTCGGACATGGATCGAAAGTCGTTCACCTGGGACCAACTTCGATTTGGTTTGCATTTGCCTTTGCTGTTCTTCAGTCTCGGTATGGGGACCTTTGCATTCCGTGGACGTGAAGCGATTTCTCAACGCGATGGGAACAAAAACCATCTCATCGCAGCCCCAGCCATCCAACCACTGCCAAACTCCATGGCACATTACGCATTTTTCGTTAAGGAATTGGTGTATTATGCGTTGCTGATTCTCACGCCCATTGTCGCTGGGATGTCACTGGGTATTTTGCTTGGGGATGTCGGTGCCGTTACAACGCCACTCAAGTGGTCCTCTCTCCCGTGGACATGGCTCGCTATGTTTACCACCATTGCGCAAGGTCTTGCCATTTCCTTCCTTGCATCTTCATTGTGGATGCGAGGTCGGCCTTTCACAACATTGGGTCCCGTTGTCCTCGTGTTTCTTGGGATTGCTGTAGGTATCGGGCTCATCGATATTGATTGGGGACTTTGGGGATTGGCAATTCAGCGTGAGCAAACCTTGTGGATTGTACTCGCTTCCCTCTTAGGGTGTTCGCTAATCGGCCTGGTTTCGGCAGTTTTGATTCTCGATGATTTTGAAGCAAACGTGATTGAGCATGCTGACTTGTTCGAACCCTTCTATCGACGCTTGAACTTCCTCGGCCGTGGTGAAGTTCGCCTTTTGGTTGCAAAAGAATTTGTTGACTTACGGCGCTCTGGAGCGTTGAAAAAGATGACCGTTTCGTACTCAATCCCTCTTCTTGTTCTTCTCGGTATGGCGTGGCTGGTCGACTTTGCTGAAGCACCGATTCCAATCAACCTCCTTTCCTATGCACCGTTTCTTGGCTTTTTTGGATTCAATTTTTATTCATGGCTCACGGCATTGGATTCTCCAGATTTCATGAACGGTCTTCCGATGAGCGTCCCTCAGTTGATTCGAGCCAAAGTCGTGGTTTACTTTCTCGCAACCTCTTGGATTTCACTTATTTTCCTCGTGGTTATGGCGTGGCGTCTCGATGAATGGGGTGCGCTCCCGATTGGAATCATCATCATGTTTGCAAATTCCATCTATATTGTCGCATTGACTGCCTTTTTGATGGGATTGAGGCCCAACAAAGCCATTTTTGATGGCAAAATTATGACGTATTTTTGGATTGGAACTGTCTTACCGCTCTTGATGCTCTTCCTTCTTTCATTCACACAAGGCGACACTGAATTCTATCAAAACTGGTTCTCTCAAGTCCGTGAAAGCGGTCTTGATGCTGAGTCGGTTCAATTCGATAGCGAACAAATGGAGCAAGGTTTCTGGGGCATGCTTGGTGTTTCATTAACATTGATCGGGGCGAGCGGTTTGTTGTGGAAGTTGATGGATCGCCGATGGGGCAAATCCCCCTTCGATAACTAACAACATTGATGTGTCCCCGTCTCAGCGTTTCCAGCATGAGTCGGGTTCTCGCTGTTTGTGGGATGCCTGGGTCAGGCAAAGGGGAATTCGCTGAAATCTTCATCGAGGCGGACATTCCAGTTCGCTCGATGGGCGACATGGTCCGAGAGGAAGTCAACAAACGAGGACTTGAAATTACTCCGGGAGTGTTTGGCGTGGTGGCGGCCGATCTTCGACGGGAGTTTGGGGAGGACGTTCTCGCAGTTCGATTAACAGCAGCAGTTGACGCGTTGCTGGAAACGCATCCGCTTGTGTTGATCGATGGGCTGCGAGGTACTGCAGAATACGATGTGTTCAATTCAACATGGGGTGAACGCTTTCAATCGGTTGCGATCCTTGCTGACAAAGAAATGCGATTTGCCAGAATGTCGGCACGAGGTCGTAGTGAGGACGGTGGAACTGCGACTTTTGAAGCACGGGATGAACGCGAGAAGGGATGGGGCCTTGAGGACCTCATTGATTCTGCGGATGTCAAAATCGAGAACAATGGCGATTTGGTTCAATTTCAAAATCAAATTCGAACATGGTTGGCCAACCTTATCCAAGCCTCTTGACCTCGTTTTCCAACCAAAGGTTATAGTCGAGCGCGGCCTGTCATGGAACGTCTCGGCGGTGATTTGTTATGGCTAGGAAAAAAGGTGGGGGCGGACGAGGTCGACAAAGAGCACAACAACGCGCCCAGTATGATGAGCTGGACAAGTACCCTGTCATGCCACCGCATGCCTTTGCTCGCATTGTACGCGACAAGCGAACTCTGAACATTATTTACCAGATTATTGAACCTCCAATGACCAAAAAAGAACAAGAGCAACGTGAGGAAATCATGGACATTTTCATTCGCTCGCTCACCGCCAATATCGAAGAAATCGACGGAAACCCTGAGGCTTACCTTCGCACGGCAATGGATAAAGTCATCAAATCCTACGGAATGAAAATCACCAAGAAATCCAAGTCCAAGCTGTTTTACTACATTCGACGCGACCTTATCGGCTACGGTCAAATGGACGTGCTCATGAACGATGCGAACGTCGAGGATATTTCTCTTGACGGAACTGGGGTGCCGATTTTTGCGTATCACAGAAAGTTCGAGTCGGTAGAAACCACCTGCGTTTGGAACACAGATGAAGACTTGGAATCGTACGTTATCAAACTCGCACAGCGTTGTGGTAAGCACATATCCGTTGCAGATCCACTGCTCGATGCAACACTCATGGACGGTTCTCGAATTGTCATGAAATTGGGTCGAGAAGTCTCCACAAGAGGTTCCGCGTTCTGTATTCGAAGATTCAGAGA
>PBSP01000097.1 GCA_002726845.1 Methanobacteriota archaeon
CGTCTCAGCCTTGGTCAGCGACCTGTTGTTGATAGTATTCTTCCAACTGGTCAAGCGTCCATCCGAGGTCAAGGTACTGCTGCACCATTTGCTCATCCCAGCCAGGGAACCTGTCTAGTTCTGAAGCGAGTGATGTTGACTCGTCCGTTTCGTTTCGTCCATCCAAAACAGGTTGCTCCCACTGCTCGTCAACATGGACAACGTCATCGATGTGTTGATCTGTCACCCAATCTTTGGCCGCCTCGCTCTCTTTACGTGATTGAACAATTCCGTAAACGGCACCAACCAGAAGAAGCAAGCCGCCAATCATTAGTAAGAGCATGAACGTTTCTCCAAATCCTTCTTCGGCTTCACCACTTGCCTTCCCTGCTTTTTCGTTTCGTTGCTCTGAGGAACATCCCGAAACGTCGGTTGGAGTGTTTGGCGCAGTGTCAGGACAATCATCGTCGGAGTTGAGAACGCCGTCTTCATCGCTATCGATGCTCGAGTTCTCGGATTGGTTGTCGGATGGGTCAATTGGTTCAATTCCCCCGAGGTCGCATCCGAGTGCAGTCGCCTCGTCAATACCGTCACCATCAGCATCCGCGAGGTTGATTGCATCCGAGGGAGATACGTCTTGAATTGCAGAATCGAGAGCGGTCGATTGTGCCCAAGTTACCTCAACCGCGTCGAGGATACAGTCACCGTCGGTGTCTGAATTCAGGGGGTTGCCACCGAGCATGTATTCGTCCATGTTCGACAAACCATCGTTATCGTTGTCCGCATCGCCTTCCAAAACGCCATTGTGCGTTGATACGGTTCGGTTAAGGCCAAAATTGACCTCGAATATATCGGGCATACCGTCGTTGTCCGTATCCGTCACGTTGTCCAAGCGATTCCAGTCGGCATACCACGATTCAATGAAGGGTGCTGCCACCTCAGAAGATGTGATGATAAGGCCCATCTCACGATTGCGGACCATCGCAGAATCGCCCCAATTGATGCTTGATATGAGAACGGATTCACCATCAACAATCGCACCTTTGTTGTGGAGTTTCATAACGTCATCATCCTCGCTCATGATGACAGCAGATACGTCCCATCCGTTGCTGATGTTCCAGTCGTTGTTGATTCGGTCGACAACATCTTGAATGTCTTCATCAAGGTAGGCTCCGTTAATAATCAGACGGATTGAAACCCCGTCTGAAGCTGCTTGTTGCAGTGCGGAGATCAAAGGATTCTCGCCCCATCCCCATTTCCAATCAAGGTCCAAGTATTGCAAGGACAGTAAAATCTCATCATCTGCAGATTGAATCATTTCTGTAAGACCTTCAACACAATCATCAGGACAGGTCAGCAAACGTCCGCTGAACGATCCACTCAGTGATTCAGCAGTGTCTTGATCAATCTCTGTAGCTTCTGGAATGACATAGGAATTTGTTGGAGGTGTTGAAGACACGGGCTGGACGAACATCGAACTTTCATCAAACGCCATGTTTGCTCGAACGTTGGCTGCAAGTTGGACGCTGTTGACAATGATTCCCCAGTCCCGGTTGCCACGATCACCATCGTATGGCAGAGACGAGGGTTTCCAATTTCCTGAACCAATCCATACTGAGGAAGCGTCACGGACTGCGACCTTTGAGTGAAGATAGAGGTACGGATCGTCACCAGTGCCACCGAACCAGTGGACGCTGATACCTGCCTGATGAAGGGAATGTGCGTAAGCCTCTTGTGCTTGCTTATCATTTTGGTTCCACCAATCTTCGGGTTCGTTGAGAACAACCGTAACCTCAACACCCCTGTTTTGAGCATCGATGAGTGCTTGTGAAAGTTCGCTCGATTGCAGGATGTAGATGTGTACGTGAAGTGAATTTTGAGCATCATCGATCCAATTGATGAGATCCATCAACCCATGCTCTGGAGCGATGAGTGGTGTGACCATTGTCGCATCGTTGAATGTGGAATCGGCACAGAAATCACTGGCACCCAAGCGGCCCCATCGTTGGTGCCAGTCTGTGGATTGGTTGGTATCCGTCATCAGACCACAACCATCTCCACGGTACAGAATGAGGTTGTCGATACCACTCACCGGTTCTGAAAGCGAAACACCCTCCCAACCTTCGCTGGCAACCGGCCCATTCTTGTAGACAATCGTGTCAGCAACGCCACCGGTTGGATGGATTAATTGCAGTGCCATACCGCTGTCAAGAAGGTAAATCGGGCTCTCCATGGCCGCATTCATGTCAAGCAGGATGCCATCTTCAAACAATTCCAATGCATCAACATCGTTCGATAATTTAACCGATGAGGAGGCATTGATTTGAAGATTGGTTATTTCGGATTCAAACGAGGATCCGTCTGAGGCAATCCGTCGAACCGACCATCCGTTTAGAAGAGCAGATTCCGTTCCAATGTTGGTCAATTCAAAGAACTCCATTTCTGTCGAAATTGAAGAGACTCCATCCCACATTATTGAACTAAATTTGATGTCATCCATGGAGGCCATCATCGCAGCGTCGGGTTCAGGCAAACCAGGGGTAGGCCACATGAATTCAACCCAACCGTCATCGCTTGCATTGTAGCCGTATGTGCCGCAATTCGTACTCAAGAATCCTGTTGGAGGAGCGATAGTAGCAACGATTTCTCCATCTGGATTGAGCAGGTCCATACTGCTTACTTCCTCCAAACCAACACCAAAGATGTCGTGTTGCAGTTCGACCACAACACGGTCTTGTGGAGCGAGCGTGGCATCGACAATCGAAGATGGCCACAACACGCTGACGTCGATAAACTGTCGGCCCATAAGTGGATTTGAATTGTAATCTGCACGAAGCATCCACCGACTCAAATTGACGTTGTTCTCTCCATTGTTGTACAGTTCAATCCAATCGGCAGCAGGCTGGAATGCGGGGTCGTTGCAAGATGTGGCCATTTCCGTGACGAGTATGGTCTCGCTTCCCGTGTATGCTGGCCAGACTGGGTTTTCTTGACCGGGTGTTGCCCATGCACTGTTGAGCCAGTCGCTCATGCCCCATGTCGTGCTTGATGAGGGGGCGTTCGTACCCGAGGGGCCAGCACCTGCGTGCGTTTCCGTGTTGTTGATCAGAGAAACGCCTTCGAGTGTGTGTGTCCATTGAGCCGAATGAACTGCAACTCCATTTCCGTCATAGAGGAATATTTGATCCGGCGTTGTGTGTTTGAGGTAGAATTGTGAGGTTCCATTGAGCGCAACGAGGACGGTTTCACCTGCTTGCAAAACCGTGTCGGATTTAGCAGGCATATTGTATTGATGAAGAATAAGGGTACGTCCGGCAGCAGAGAAGCGCCATCCGGCAACATCGACCTCCTCACTGCCCATGTTTTGAATTTCAATCCATTCGCCGTTTGGGTAGGGCAATGAATCGGTGCCGATTGCGTCGGGCAAGACCTCCGTTATTTTGACGTCACCCGTTGTTGGAGTAGGGGTTGGGTTTGGTTGGCCAGGCGATGGTGTAATCGAAGGGGTCCATGGGTTGTGGTAATTTTGAGCCTGAATTAACGAAACATTCGTTCCGTAATTGGTGGTGTAATGCGCCATATCCACGATGGATTCTGCAGCATTGCGAAGAATCAGGTGGTTGTAATTGTCCATAAGGCGCGTGTCTCCAGTGAACTCGACAAGTCTCCGTTCTCCAGCATCGATGGTTGTGCTGCCTTGTGAACTGTTGAACACAATTGAGCCTGGATCCAGATAAGTGACGTTACCCATGCCGTTCACGATCGACCAGCCGTTTAGATCGGTAGCCAAGGTTCCAGAATTGTAAAGTTCAATCCATTCACCCTCGGGGGCTGAGCTCCCATCGGATGCACTCACGGGGAAAATTTCACTGAAGTGAACATCCGAACCGGACGTAATGTCGTTCAATTTTGGAGCGTTTGTTGTGTTTCTGGTTGGATATGTAGAATACTGCCAAAGACCCTCACCACTTGGGGCCTCAAGTGAAAAACCAGGTTGATTTCGGGTCCACGCCACCTCGTCTCCAATACTTCCGTTCGGCAGATACAAATGCAGCGTTTCCTGACCGTTGTTTAGGATACCGCTGTTCGTTGTAGAATTAACAGAGACGACTCTTGTTTCCTGAGGATAGATCAACAACGTGGATGCATCGGTTGTTGCCCCGATGAGATGATTTTCATCCATTGCAATCGTGTTTCCTGCAACGTCTTGCAACCAATATCCGGTGAGGTCAATCGTTGATGTGCCGTTGTTGTACAGTTCCACCCACTCTCCACCGGGCCAAGATTCGTTATCGTAACTCGGCCATGGGTCTGCCATAACCTCATTGATGATGACATCGCTTTCTGCGTACGATGGTCCTGTCGTACCGCCTCCACCTCCGCCGCTGTTCAACGAACCGGGAGTGGGGCTCGAGGTTGGAATCCAATCGTTGTACGCACTCGCTGGATCTTCTTCCAAACTCACACCGCTGGAACTTGAATTCCATGTGGCCTCATCAACCCAGCCGTTGGATGCGTCGTAGAGTGTCATGAAATCGTTGGCATTGGCAACGTAGAAGTTTGTGGTCCCATTTCGCGCAACAATCATGTAATCGCCGGGAGCCAGCGTGTAAGTCGATGCATCGCTGGCATTGTAGCCGACGATTGAAGATGCATCAAGATAAAGTGTCTTGGAAGCCTTGTTTGAGAAGTACCAGTTGCGGACATCCACGGTTGATGTTCCCGAATTGTACAATTCCAACCATTCCCCGTTTGGCCAAGTAGCGTTGTCGTAACCGTTTGGATTTGGCATTACTTCGTTGATGCAAATCGAACCGCCGCAAGGCTGACTTCGAGCCCCTGCTGCCTCTGTCGGACCTACAAGGTGCGTCATTGGAACCAAAAGCATGAGCGTGAGGAGGAATATTGATTCAATTCGCATAAAGCATCGTCATTCTAAGCCAACCCCTTCCCCCTCATATCTTTTGGTGCGAAGTATCCTCTTGCTTCAGATGAATCCAAAACTATCCGCCATCTGAGCAAAGGTGTAAATCATAATCGGAACGAGAATAATGCCCATTCCATGGCTGCGTCGTATGCCGATTCGAGGCGGCATCAATCCAAGAATGGTGCCGACGATCAGAACTCCGATGCCAACGAACCCAGTAGAGAGCCAAACCAACCCGGTGACGAATATTATGACGCCCATAACCATTGATTGCAGTGGAATTGCAGCATGAAGTCGCAACATACCTTTGCCGACGATTTTCATAATTGGCATTGCCATTATTCCAGCAGCGAGGGTGACTGCAAGCAAACGGACAAAGTCGGCAGTGGGTTGACTTGAATTCCATGTTTCGATTGGATACATCATTTTCAACGCAAGCGTCGCACCCGAGCGTGACCTTCCGATGATGTAAAGGAACCCAAGGACCATAACCGTAACTGCGGTGTTGACTGCCGAGAGGATGGCAATGACCTCTAAATCTTGTTTTGTCTGAGGTCCTTCGTATCCATCTTCTGCTTCTGCAACAGCAATCTCAAGAAGTTCTTCATCGCTTAATTCCGTTAGTCGGCGAGTTTCCCAATCCATGCCGTAGCCTTCTTTTCCTTGCACTTTTGCCGCAACGTTTCGACCACCCATGACCAAAACCGTGGCCTGTGATGCGGTCATTCCGGGCAGAACTCCCATGCTTGCGCCTGCTACAGCTGACCAAAAACAGGGTGCAATCAAGGGTTTAACTGGAGGCAGGTCCCAGTTTTCCTTCTGCGGAGGCAAATGGCTCGTTGTAGCGTAAATGTCCAACAGGTTTGCAATTCCGAACAACCCTGCTAGACTTGGAAGCAGAAGTGACGGAGAAGGCATCCCCACAGGGCTGTCAACAGGCAATTCAAACACAGCCCAACCGTACAAGCCCGCCAGTAGGAAAAACACGGTTGCAGCAACGAATCCCGCTAAACGACTGTCGTTGCCAAGTCGCTTACCGGTTAGTTTTTGCACCCATTTGGGCCAATCAAGACGGGTTGTTTCGGTTGCCAACAAGAGCAGTGAAATGACGAGTAAAATCACCGGGAGCCAGTCACGCAAGCCGTTGTACCAATCCAACTCAGGGCCAAAGGCGATTCGTGCTACAACGATAAGCGGTAGCGATAAAAAGAGACCCAATTGTGAGCCTCTAGCAGACCAAGCAACGCCTCTGGCAGCGTTCCCTGCCAACAGCATACGATGCCCGGGCAATAAGGAAAGTGCAGTATCACCGTCAGGAGCGCCAATCAACGCAGAGGGGATGTAATTGAGAAATGTGTGGACCGTCCCGGTTGAAACGATAATTGCTGCAACTGCGGAGAGCGGGATTCCCAATTCAAGTAGTCCTGGTGAGAGTGCGAGCAAAATAAGTGCGACATTGTTGACGTGGAATCCTGGAATCAGGCCTGTTAGAGAACCCAGCATTACTCCAAAGAACAAGGCGCCGAGGAGCCACCAAAGTTCGTAGAAGTACGCTTCGATCATGGTCTCACCTACGATTGATCGATGTATTCTTGACGATCACTAATACCATCGCCATCGCTGTCCTGACTGTTGGAGCTAGTTCCGAATGCGGATTCGAGTGCATCACTCAAATCATCATCGTCGTTGTCATCAACATCCGCATTGTTAAGGCTGTAAATCATACTCAGGGTTTCCGCATCCTCAACTTGTAGAAGCCGCCCCTCCCAAGTCATAGCGGTTCCTAAATGAAGTTCATCAAGTCCGATGCAGTTATTGACGGCGCTTAGGAGAATCTTTCTGTCGCTTCCAGGCTCACTAAGGAACCACGTTCCATTTTCTTCAAGAGCGAGACCATTGATTCGAACAATCTTGTTTTTGTCATACCCCCAGTCGATTGCTCCATCACCCCAGAGCAGATTCATTGGATTCGCTTTCTCACCTTCAGTGAGTTCGTGGACCAACAATTCTGCTCGCATGTTTTCGTCATCCCACGCAACCGTAACATTGGCAACAATCGCCTGTCCTGCTTCGAGCCATGTTGAGCGTGGTCCGGGAATCGTGACTGCAATGCTTGTCCACCCCGGTGTGTACCCTGACGAGTCTACAAGGTAAGCGGATTCATCTTCGACACTCGGTTCCAAGGCGTATTTCATGTACGCAGATACAATGTAGTGTTGATTGGGAGAATCAAGAACTGCGGTTGGATTTGCGTTGAGCATGAGCAACAAATCGTCGATTGAAGAGGTTGCGGTCAAGGAAGGGTTGGATTCATCACTCTTGTCCAGACACCAAGAGGAAATCGCAGTATTCCACACCAACCGGCCACGCATTTGGATGGATTTTCCGTTGAGTGAGTCGACCGCACTCATGTCGTCATCGCTGGGGAGAACACACAGCGGTGAGCCAGATGAGCCAGAGAGTTCCCAACTGTCGTTTTCGACGGTTAAAACACCCGCAACATCCACGGTTCTGCCCGATGAATACATCCACGTCGATTGTGAGGACCAATCGAGAAGCGGCATTTCAATGGGGTGATTTCGATCGATTTTGATGTCAGGGCCTTGAATACCGAGATTCCATCGAAGTTCGCGTTGTTGGTACGAGAGAACGCCTTGTACCGTAACCTTTGATCCCGCTTCGATCCATTCCCCAGTCGCAGAGTGAATGGTCATTCCGATTTGATGCTCTGAGTTTCCATAGTTCGGATGATCACCAAGTTTTGCATTGCCAAAAGCAATATCAGGTGCGATGGACTTGGAAATAAAACCCGTGAGTTCAATGACCTCGCCCTCATAGGATTGTGGATTCAAAGCAACGTCAGAAATTGACAATTGTGGCGCTTCGGGGACATCGCTGGACTTCCAATTCATCGCTCCAGCACCGAGAGCTTGTATCCACATACGACCTTCGTAATTTATGACATCACCGATGATGGTAACGTTGGTTCCGATTGGAGGTAAATCGCCGGGTCGATACCAGCGTAGTTCGACAACACCCGTTCCGTCGTCAATAATTGCATCCAGGCGATCGTCTCCTGAATTGTACGGGTCTTCGACCCATGAAATGAGCATGCCTTCGACCTTGACAACCTCGTTGATGTATTCTGTAAGGTCCTCAACATCGACTACGGAAGGTTCTCGAACCATTGCGTACCAATTGAGGGTAGCGACAAGAAACAGAGAAATGGCGAACATAACCCACAAGCGTGGTCCATTCGTTTCTGGATCATCGGTCGATAAACGCGCAAGGAAGCCCTTCAAGCCATCCGCCATGTTCTTGCTCTTGGCTTGCGATGCATATCTCTTACCATAGGACAGTTTGGCGAGAGATGCTTTGAAATGGAAGGCAAGGACAGGATTTACCATGCGAGACCGTGTTATTCGTGATGAAATCCATCGCGATGTTTTGGTACCGGCCCATCACGCTCGAATCATCGACACCAATGAATTCCAACGACTGAGAAACATTCAGCAACTCTCGACCTGTGAATTTGTCTTCCCATCGGCGACACACACACGTTTTGCTCATTCTCTTGGAGCATACTATCTTGCAGGGGAACTCACATCCTCCATCCAAGAAGTTCAACCCGGTCTGCTTTCCGATTCCGATGCCGAGCTTGTCCAAATTGGAGCGCTGCTCCATGACATAGGACATCCCCCTTATTCCCATTTGCTGGAAACACCCGAAGTCTTTGCAACCTTCCACTCCCACGAGCATTGGGGCCGCATTCTTCTTGAAAGCAACGAATCCGAAATTGGGAGAGTGCTTACGGATGTTTTGGGCGACGAAGGGAAGCAACGACTTTTTGCGCTTTTGGACGGTCGTAATGAGTGCAATGGAGTTCCGATTCCACCGTTTATGAAAGAGATTATTGGTAGTCAACTCGATGTCGATCGAATGGATTACATGATTCGCGATCAAGCAAACACGGGTGCTCAAATTGGAGGTTTCGACAGTGCGAGGGTCATTCGTGCACTTCGAGTAAACGACGAAGGTCGGCTCTACGTCAAATCATGGGGATTGCCAGCCATCGAAGCGTACCTCGTGACCCGTTATCACATGTACAATCAAGTGTATTTTCACAAAGTCAACATGCTAACACAATCCTACCTTGTGCGCATGTTGAGGCGGGCTCGTGAGCTTGCAGAGGAGGGGAAACTCGAATTGGATGGAGAAATCGAGCAGATGCTTCTCAACAAAACACTGACGCCAGAACAATACGCATCGCTACACGATTCCCACATCAAAGTCGCCATGGGCCGTTTCGCAATGCAGGACGATGAAATCTTGTCAGGATACGCATCGCGTCTTTTGGCGCGTAGAGATTACCACAAGTCGCTGCGCATCCCTTCGCTGACGACTGAAATGTTTGCTACGGTCGAAGAAGACGTTGCATTGTTGTTGGAACAAGAAGGATTCGATCCCTTCCACGATCTTATCACAGCAACCATCGGAAAACGCGGATACATGCCATACGATCAAGGCATTATTCTCGAAGACGGTAGAGATGCAGCAGAACATTCTCCGCTCATTCGCTCGCTTACGCAATCCGAGGAACACGTGCTTGTTTTTGTTCCAGAGCAAGTGAGGGATACTTGCGAATCCATGGTGCGTGCAAAAACAAAACCGACCCAATCGTCTTTGGCAATGTTTGATTCGGCAAACTCATGAAGGTCGTCTTCACAGCAGTACCATGGGCCTGTAGCTTAGTTGGTTAGAGCACCCGGCTCATAACCGGGCGGTCAAGGGTTCAAATCCCTTCAGGCCCACTATTTTCGAACTCCTTAGGGACACTTTACGACACAATGGTTATGAGGGTCGATAGGGTGGGTGAAGTTAGTGAGCACGATGTCAACCCGAAAGAGTACCTTAACCGTTCTTTTGATTTACCTTGCATCTTTGTTGCTTGTAGCAGTACCTGCTCAAGCCCAGATACCTACTGCAGCGGTCTCGATTACATGTCAACCCGCTGAGATTAAAGTTGATGTCAAACCGGGGTCGACGCTTGTTGGTTTCACGACCTGCACAGCATCCAATCCAACAGCATACATTGAGAAAATCGCACTGTCCGTAACATCCGATGGACTCGCAGCCGCAGCACCGGGTGACATCTATGTTGGAGGCAACTCCGATGAAGACTTCCAGGTTGTTGTCCGTGCCACACCGTTCATGACCATGCAAGCCCGCAGTCTTGTCGTCCAAGGAAGCGTCCAAGAAATCAACGGTTTGCCTCCGGCGAACCAAGCAACTTCCGGTGCATCGATGATCGTCTCAATCACCCAGTTTGCACTCCTTCAAGTTGAAGCCGTTGAACCCTTCGTTCAACTGATGCCAAAGACCGATAAGGACTTTGAATTCAAGGTATACAATCTCGGAAACCAATTCGACTTCATGAACATCGGAATTTCAGAAAGCTCCCGAGAGACCCTTGAGGACGCAGGATTCAACATCAACATCCCAATCAGCAAGGTCAACGTAGAGCCGATGGTCGCACCAGCGAAAATCCGAATACAAGTTCGAACGCCAAAGAACCAAGGATGGACCGATGCATACCACACACTCGATTTCTATGCTGAATCAGACTTCTCCTGCAAGAACGGTGGCTGTGACCGTGAATCGCAAATGATTACCATTTACGTTCGTGGAATCTACCTGCCCGGCTTCGAAATCATCCCTGCCCTTTCAATGGTCGCTCTTGCAGCCGCTGTTGCAGGTCGTCGTTTCATCAATGCTGACGATGAAGAAGATGAGTGGCGAGAAGCCGCACCAGGTCTGTAACGAAGAAACCAGACAAAACGCCCACTTGTTGGGGTTGGGTTCTTAACCTATCCATGCGAGGCATCTATGAGTTGAGATTATGAGTGGACTTTTGAGCAAGGCTACTGCAGCCGAGGAAGCAACCCCATCAGAACCTGTTGAAGAAGAAAAGAAGTCCGATGGTGGCTTACTAGCAGCAGCCGATTCCTCCAGTGGTGGAGCCGATACATCAACCATCCTCACATCCGTTGGGTGGGCAGTGATTGTTGTTGGTGGTCTTCTCTCTCTGCAAGGTGGATCGTGGGGACTTATCGTCGTCATAACCGTACTTATTGTCGGAATCGGTGC
>PBSP01000098.1 GCA_002726845.1 Methanobacteriota archaeon
CGGGGTTCGAACCCGCGACCATCGGGTTAAAAGCCCGACGCTCTACCTGACTGAGCTACAGGCCCAACGTTGCTTCTTGGGCTTTCAATCCCAACTACCCCCCCTTCTTATACTTTACCGATGAAAAAACTCTCTTAATGGGTTGTGAGAAACGCTCTTTTAGGACCGTTGACTAAAATTGTCCGAGGGTTAGAATGTTCAATCACAAAAAGGCCCTCCGTGAAATTGAATTTCTCTCAGAGCAAGAAGCGAAAATATACACCTGGAATTCAATGGAACTTGTCGTACCACCCACTGTTTATCCACCAAGAGAAGATACAAACTTGCTCCACGATATCGTCGCAGATATTGCACCTTTTGGCGCAAAAAAACTGCTTGAGATTGGATGCGGCTCGGGTGCTATCTCCATTGCGGCAGCAAAACTCGGATGGTCCGTTGATGCCTGCGACATCAATCCATACGCTGTGGCTGCCACAAGAAACAACGCAATGCGTCACAATGTTGTCCTACAAGTGTCGGAGAGCGGGCTGGGGCCACAAGATGAACAGATGCCAGAAGTCGGTTGGAATCACGATCTCTATGATGTTGTTCTTTGGAACATGCCGTACATCCCTCAAAGCGAAGTAAACGAAAACCTACTCGGCCCGCTTGAGGAAGCTTCTCTTGTTGACACGCATCCAACTGGATTGCTTGAGGTATTTGCTCGTTTGATGTCAAATGGAAGACTTTGCACATGGAATGGGATTGCTTTACTGGTCTGTCGAGAGGTCGTTCACTGGAAACGTAGCGTCGATGTACTACGTCAGCAAGGCCTTGCTGCGCGAATTGTTCGTACGTTGACTTTTGAGGACCGTGAAAGCATTCACGTCATTGCCGCATGGCACCCCTTCATTACTGGAAAACATCACAAATTCAAGGAGATTGACTCAACCAACGCCGAGCTTCTGCGAGGAGCTTATGCATCGGGAGATTCGCTTGTCGCTGTTGAGCAAACACAAGGTCGAGGACGTCATGGAAACGCATGGCAGGATCATCCAGGTTCTTTCAAAGCATCATGGCTTCTCGACCAAAGCCATCTTGTGTCTACAACACCGCACATGCAACTTGAAATGGCACAACAAATTCGTGATGCGTTGTGTCTGAAACGCGACCAGACGAATCGCATACTCACCAAATGGCCAAACGACCTTTTGTTGCGAAGTTCGGTCCATGAAAAATGGCGCAAGTTCGGGGGTATCTTGTTTCAGTCTTTTTCGAGGGGTGATGAGCAACGAATCGTGGTTGGAATTGGCATCAATACGAGCATGAAAGGTCTACAGAAAGGGCAAGGTTCTCTCGAAGAAATCGGCATTCAGTCCAAACATTCAGATCTGTTTGCAGTCCTTTCCGCTGTCGTGGCATCGATGTTTGAACACAAACACGACGCATTGAAACGGATTGGTAATGGTTCGATTGCGAATGAATATCTATTGAGAGATTGTTTCTATAGAGGAAAAACGTGTACATTGCAAAAGGTTGGTGAACACGATATCGAACTTCTCAGCGATGGGGAGGAGACCTATCGTGTTGGGGATGATGAGGATATTATTTGGACGAATCTTCACCCTCAATGATCGCATCGAGGACGGTGTCGTCCTTATTTTGCAAATCGGTTTTCTTTTTCGCTACTCCAGCAGCGGTAATCAGTGCACCAAGGACATATGGCAGGTAATTGAGAAAATAGGCACGTCGGAGGTCGACGTCGATCTCCGCATCAGCTTCGCTCTTTACAACAACTTTCCAGCTAAGTTTCCCTCCTTCAGATTCGTAAGACACCTCTGCTTTATTGTTAGAATCTGAGAACTTTGTGACTGGAAATCCCGTTACTTCTTCCCCATCCTCATAAATCTGGAATTCAACATCCGTTCCGTTTTTGGTTACCACAGTAATCTCAAGAATGTCCCCAGAGAAGGTACGTGAAGTCCCCTCGAGTGGGTCTTCACCGGCCTTGATCACCTTGGTTTGGTCCCATTCCTGAATAAACAAAGTACCAACAAGAAGGGAAACGCCAATGAGCAACAGAACATCACTCATTTTCATAGGGGGTGCGGTTCCTCCTCCGGCCATGAGCAGTCCACTGGAGCGGGGCTCAAAAGTGTGCCTTACCGTTGTTGAGGCTTTGGAAGTCCCATTCTCTGTCGAACCAGACGTAACTTACCCGAGGAAGTGTGGGATTGAACTGTGTGGTTTTGTGCCGACTTGAGACGATGCCTGATTGACTCATAATCTTTGAGAAGAACACGTACTATCGCAAATCCAGCATCGTCTTCCAAAGCATATTGGTGTTTGGCGCTTCTACCGACCTGCGAACCTGCAAAATGTGCGTCGTAAAGTTTGAAATCACAATCAAAAAAAATCCAATCACTCAATGCGCTTTGAAGCGCTGTTCTGGATTGGATGCTTGCTGAGAAAGAGATTCCTATCCACCGCCGCTTGGGTCGCTTTGCTTTGGAAATCTTTGCGCCCATGAATACCCATCTTGAACCTCCTCAAGTAAGTATGCCATCAGGAATTGAACAGCCTTTAGAACCAAGAACGCAACAGACTTCCATGGAGGAGACAAAGTCGTTGACGAAATTCACACTGTTCAAGAGTTTAATCTCTCCATCGACCTTTCCACATTTGCTGATGCTGGTGCTGGTTTGTGTCCTGTTCTTCACTGTAGCCCAACTGAACCAAGAACAGTTAGCGACGTATGGGTTTGTTGGGTTCAGTCTTGCTTATGCATGCCTTGCACCACTTGCTCGAAGTGACCGTTTCGCTGCGATCCTTCGTTACGAAAAAGATCCGAATTCTACGTTAACTCAGTCCCTTCCTGCCCGTTTTAAAATTCTCATCGCACCCCTTACATTCGCTACGGTCTTGTTGTTTGTGATCAGTAATATCTTCGGAGAAAACGGCATTTTACATCAAGTTGGCACCTTCTTACCTTCAGCACTCGGTGGAATGTTCGTCCTCTGGGCAATTGCTCAAGGCCGATTTTTCGGAGTTGCAAGCATGAATGCGATACGTGTACCACAAGACAATGAGAACAATGATAGTAGATTTTCATCCGCCTCTTCATTGATCATGACCTCGATGCTGGTCGTTGTCATGACCTTTTTGGTCACGGAAGGCCTGCGTTTCTTTGTAACAGGTTCTTCGTTTAGTTTGTGGCCATATGTGTTTTCATTTGGAGTGTACGGAATCTGCGTATACTATACACGGAGTCAACGACAGAGTGCCTCGAAGAGTGGAGCAACACATGCAGTAGCAAAAAAGTGGTTTTGGGCCACGCAACTGTTCATCACCTGGCACGTCTTGAGCATATACAGAAGCATCGATTCTGCATCCGATGATGCTCTGATATTCATTGAGGAATTAATCCTCATGATCGTCACAGTGTTTCTCGCCATATGGGCGTTAACAAGCAAAGGCGAGGGTTCTACGTCGGAACTTTTTACACCTGAAAATGCGCTTTTTTGGGGCGTTTCCTTCGGATACGCCTACGCAGGAAGTGTTGCAATGCTCACTTCGGTTATGGATGAAATACGACTCGTTCTCATCGCCGGCCACATCCTTGTCGTGATTACTGTGATGCACTCGCAGAAGTCGATGCTTGAAACGAAAATACAACGGATTGACAGCGATCGAAACATCGTTCATTCGATTGAAAAACTGGAAGTGAACAAACAGCCAGTTGTGGAAAAAGCGGTCGATCGAACAACACAAGAGGGCCAACTCGAACTCTCAACACCCCCTGAATCGGAACCCATTGAAAACGAGAGCATCGGAGACCCCGTGGATTGGAATCAGGTTCCCGAGACATTGGGAGATGATACCGACTGGGACGACGAAGTAGAACTCATCGACTAACGTTCAGTTATTCCAGAGAGGAGCATAACGATTCGAATCGTTCCTTCAAGCTCAGGCGAAACCCGCGCCCCAAGGATTACTTGAGCGTTGGAATCAACCGCAGACGTGAGTGCTGTTGCAATCTCGTCAACTTGTCCAATCGTCAAACCCATTCCTCCTTCAATTTGCAACAAACACCCTTTCGCACCTGCTACGTTCATCGGTGCAAGAGGTGCTTTGACCGTTGCATTGTACAAATTTTCCAACTGATCGTGATGGCCCGTTCCAACCAACATCGTCGAACCGCCTTCGTGTTGGACAATCGCTCGCAAGTCCATCAAATCCAGATTGATAAGCCCCATGGAAAGCAACGTTCGAACCAAGCCATCGATGAGATCTTCAACCCATTCAGAACCCATACTCCAATCCTTGCCCCGGTCTCTGGCTTGACGGGCCAGTCGTTCGAGCGAAAGTTGAACACAGACGTCGGAATGGTGATCCAGACGTTGGATTTCTGCCTCAGCGATTTTTTTGCGCGTTGGTTGACTTTCAAAGGGTAAAGCTGCAATGGACAACACAGTTGCACCGTGGAGTTTTGCCTGACGAGCAAACTCATGCGATGCACCCGTCCCAGTCCCTCCACCCAATCCAGCGACAATTATCACCAATTCAGCCTTCTCTAAAAACGGACGTGTACGTGACGACAATCCTCGCATACGCTGTTCTGCGAGTGGAGGCAACGCTGCGCATCCCAAGGCATCCAAGGTATGACCAAGACGAATGATGTGGGCATCCTCCACCTCTGGAAAGCGATCGTCGGCATCAAGCATAAGCAAGGATGCGCCTGCACCACGTTGATGTGCACGCGCTGCCCAAATGCAACCAAGCCCTCCAATTCCGGTGACGAGGATTTGTGAGGACTCCATAATGTGTCCTCGGCAAAGCCGCACATGAACTTACCTTATTTTTCCACAAACCGCATGTATCGACGCCGAGCATCACGAGCCCAAGCATTGTCAGGTTCGAGGTTGAGGACGCGATCGTAGTACGAAATAGCGGTTTCAAATTCCGATAGGTGGCGCCCGTACAAATGGCCGAGATTCGATAACACGGGTATGCATTCCTCATCTTCTTTCAACATCTCCAGCAGCAGTCTTTCGGCCGCTCCAAGGTCGTTTTTGAGCATCAAATCCTCCGCCTTGTCGAGGAATTCTAACTGCTCTGTCGTTAGGTCGTAAATGTTGTCAAACGGTGTTTCCGCCATACCCCTGCGACATGGTCAAATCACAAGAAATCTTGTACTGTTAGTTTTTGCCCGCAAAACGGCACACTGCAAAGCATTAATCTTGCGAAACACTGACAATGTTTAAGGTGTCATTCTCTGTCGATTGCCCATAGGGTGTGTCCATGCTGACTGCGTCATCCTCAAAACGCCGCACCATACTGGTGACCGCGTTGGTCTTGTTGCTCTTCCCTGGGCTCGCAACATCGCTTCCAAGCGGCATTGGCGGACAACAAAACGACATCACTGATGTCGCCAAAGAAGGTTGTCTTTGCCACAACGCAGCACCAGCAAACAGCGTGCAAGTCATTCTCGACAGCGTTCCTTATGCTTGGACACCCGGTGAAACCTACGAACTTCAACTCCACATCATCGGAGGCCCTGCAGCAGGAGGGCAATACTCCGCTGGTTTCTCGATGCGAGTCTCAGGAGGTGAACTCGGAGGGACTGGAGTCGACAACTGGCAAGGCGACCTTCAATCGCTCACCCATACATCCGCATCGGCCGCTGAATCCGACAGGATGTGGGACATCACTTGGACCGCACCTGCTCAAGGGGATGGAACCGTGATTTTCTGGATTACTGGAAACAGCGTCAACGGTGACGGTGGTCTTGGAAACGTGATTGAAGACATGTGGAATCAACTGACGTTTGCGCTTGTTGAAGGCGATGAGGACAGCCTTGCTCGAGGAACACGAACCGTGTTTGCTGGCGATGGTAATGTCGCTCCACCCGAACCGGAATCTCATGGAACCGATCTGCACCACATGGGAGCGAGCCTGCGAGCTCACTGGCTCGGACTTCTTGGATTCGGTGCCGTTATCATGTGCGTCATCTTTGCAGGACTCATGTTACGTTACGGATTCTCAACCTCTTACGAAGGACGAAGCAACCAATTGAGGCTTCGTTACAAACTAATGCGCCGAGGTGACCAGTGATGTACGACGACGCTATCAACAACCTGCTTCGAGGTGTCGCAGACGGTTCTATCACCGTCAAGGATGCTCGAAACGCACTTGAGGGCGTCGAACTCACAGAAGCGCAAATGGACGAGGCGATCAATCACGGTGTACATGATGTTGCAGAATCTGGAACCATTGTCAGTGCAAGCCTTGCACCTTCCGGCGGTTCGTATTTGACCATGTTCTTCTTCGTTTGGGGAATCTTTTGGGCATGCTATTGGGCCTTTTCCCTCATTTACGGTCTTGCCAAGAGTTGGGACCAACAGCAACTTGCGTTCCATCTCGCAATGACACTCACGACACTTATCATGATGGGCCTCATCTATCTCAAATACATCTTGCCAGACACGATCATCGTGAAGCACTCGCAAAACAAGTATGTTCCAGAACATGCCAAAGACTGGAAGGAGTACAAGTGGTGAAGTTCATGGCCAAAGACTACAACTTGTTTGTCCCTGAAACAAAGGACGGTTCCGCGAATGCAGGAGAGACCGTTATCAATCGGCGGCAGTTCTTGCGCTACGGCTTCAATACCGCAGCGGGTGTTTTTGCTGCATCCTTAGGCGTCCTTGGATTTGCAGCCATTCTTCTGCCCCCTGGCGGTGGCTCTGCAGGAGATCTCTCCGTCAAATTCTGGGCCAAAGGCCGAGAGGACACAGCTTGGTACGGTCCAAAGCACCTCCAGTCAATGACAAAAGCTGATTTCGTTGCTGAGGCAGCAAACTCCAACACAGGAACTGCCGGTGCTGCTGGTGTTTGGAACGGTGTCCCCGTTGTAGTAACCTATGTCGAAGATTCCAAGTGGCAGGGATCGCCAATGGACAACAACAAGGCTCGCTTCCAGATGATGGAAGGATATGACGAATCTGGAAAGTATATTGGGCATTTTGAAGACATGGTGGCTTTGGACGAACGCATTTATCCATCCGATGACATCATTATGGTGTTTGGCCGATGCACGCATCTTTGTTGCATCCCAGGATGGCAACTCGTTTCCAATTCCTACACGGATGACACATGGACCCCTGGTGGCACAGATGATGGCGGAACCAAGTTGTTCTGCATATGCCACTCTTCTCGATTCGATACGACTGCGTTGGAGATGAACACCAATCGTAACCGCGCCAATGGGGCGACGTTTACCTACGCTGGTGTCCGTAAGTCAGGAGGACCTGCGCCCGTTGGTCTACCTCTCATCCCCGTCGTGCTCAACAATGATGTCGTCGAAGGCATCACCGATTACGTCGACTGGCTGACATACTGTGATTGAGGTGAAAAGATGACAACAATGTTCTGGATTTTGTGGTTCTTTATCGCTTTCATCATCGTCTTGGTGGCCTTCACCCTCCGCAAAGAAACCGAAGAGATGCCAAGGCGAGAAATTCTCCGTGCGGTTGAGTCGACAGGAGGAATGGGTATCTCTGAACGAGCGTTTCTCTGGGTGTTTTCATGGATGGATACGCGCTTCCGCATCCAAGATTACTGGAACATGTCCAAGGGTGCATATTACAACATGCACCGCCAAATGCCACTCACACACGCAGAGAAATACAAACTTCGTATCATCTGGTATTGGTACCCGCTGTATTGTCTTGGAGGCATTTCGTTCCTGAGTTTCATCATCCTCGTCCTCACAGGAACCATTCTCGGCATCTACTACGTTCCTGGAGGAGAAGGCGATCCTTCTCCAGCATATGCCTCGATGGAATTCATCATGCTGGAACTTCCGTTTGGTTACATCATTCGTGCTGTTCATCACTGGACGACACACTTCATGGTCGCTTCCGTATTCTTGCACATGTGTCGTGTCTACTTCACAGGCGCCTACCGAAACCCACGTGAACTCAACTGGCTCATTGGCGTCGCCCTCATGGCACTGACCATCGTTTTCGGATATTCAGGATATTTGTTGCCATGGGACAGTCTTGCGTACGGTGCAGCTGTTATCGGAATCAACCTTGCGAATTCATCACCGCTTGTGGGCAAGTATGTGGCAACACTCCTCTTCGGGGGCTCATCCCTCACACCAAGAACCGTTACACGTATGTATTTCATACACGTGTTTATATTACCCGTGATCGTCACTACACTGATTATCATACACCTGTTTATTGTCTGGGTACAAGGCATCGCGGAGCCGCATTGAATGGAGGGAATTAATTGGGGTTAATGGAAAATCTTGGACGAGTTGCAACCTCGTACATGGATGAGAAGGCGAAATTGCAGGAAGCTGGTGAAAAACGAAAGCGAACCCGCATGGGTCACGCTTTCTGGCCACACGAAGTTTTGCGTGACACCATTCTCTTTGCCTTCATGGCGGCGGTTCTTTTGTTCTATGCTTGGTTGATTCCTCCACCATTGCACGGTGCTGCGGACCCTTACGCTCAAGCTGGTTTCGTTTTCCCCGATTGGTACGTATTGTTTTCTTACGGTTATCTAAGGTGGGGTGAATATCTACCTCAATTCACCGTTCCAACAGGATTCATAGGCGACATTGTAGGTCAACCTGTCTTTGCTTGGAACGCTGCATGGTGGGGTGCTGCGCTCACAGGAATTCCAGTCGGTATCCTCGCTCTACCTCCATTCCTCGGAGGTCGTGAGAAGCGACCTGTTGAAGACCCATGGTTCGCAGCAGCAGGTGCAGTCTACCTCGCTCACGTTTGGTTCATTTCCGTTTTCTCAATCAACATCTTCCTCGAGTTGTACGGGAAAAATCGTTCCGATTATTGTAAATTGGATTCACATGGAGATCTGTTGTGTGGAACAAGAGCGCCGTGGATTGCGGAAATATTCAATGCAGTGCCGTGGATACTCACGGGGTTGCTGTTATGGATTATGATATATTTCATCGGCCGGAACGTCTTGGTCAAAGCATGGGGTTCAGGATTCACGCCCGAACACGGTAAACGCCTGATTGTCGGTGCTCTTGTCATTTCAGCTGGAGCATCTGTGGCAACATTCGACACCTATGACAATGGATTCTGGGAAGCGGGTGGACTCTTGACCATCAAGGGACTCACACACGATTACTATCCTGAATTGGAAGCCATGCGAACACAACCGGCGGATGTTGAAGTCCACGAAACGAACTCGTTCACAGACGACCGCGGTTACACGGACGGCGTGGTACCTGCAGGTGCATGGCTGGACTGGCAGATCTTCCA
>PBSP01000099.1 GCA_002726845.1 Methanobacteriota archaeon
CGAACCCGGAAGTCAAGCCCTTCTGCGTCTGTCCCAATACTGTGGTACGAGAGTCCACGGGAACGGCAGTCACTGTGCCCCTCTTCTTTCCTCTTGGATATCCTCGAAACCCTCTTCACCCTCTCCTAAGATTTCTAAACTAGGACTCAGTACATCATAACAAGGGTGAAAGTCATGCCGATTGATACATTGGACATTCTTGGTTCGGATCAAATTGGAATTCATTTGGCTTCCGTCGGCAAGGTTCTCTTCCATCCACGTGAATTACCATCTGTAACGCTTGAGCAACTTGAATCCACACTACAGTTGGAGATGGTACCACTTTCAATAGGTGGTTCCAATCTTATTGGAGCTCTTCTTGCGGGAAACTCCAACGGTCTTGCAGTTGCCGATATTGCAACAGAAAACGATATTGATGAATTGACAGCATTCGGAGATGTCGTTGTTATGGAAGGCGGTGTGAATACCGCAGGCAACCTTCTTCTCGCAAACGAACAAGGCTGCGTCGCTTCGCCGAGCATCCCTACTGACGGTTTAGAAATACTTGCAGACGTCCTTGGCGTCGAGATTGTTGCAACAACCATCAGCGGTCAGGACGTCGTCGGCAGCTTGGGTGTTGTCAACGATCAAGGCGTTCTTTTGCATCCCGATGTTGCCAGTGATGAGGTTTTATTGATCGAAGAAATACTCGGTGTTCCTCCAATGGTCGGAACCGTTTCGTTTGGATCACCTTATGTCGGGGCCGGGATTTGTGCTTCAAACGAAGGTGCTGTTGCAGGAAGTGAAACCACTGGACCTGAACTGAATCGTATAGAAGATGCACTTGGTATCATCTAACAGACGCACACCAATGTTCAAGAGCCTCTCAACATGAATCGAAGGCATGGGAGAAATGCTCTATCAAGGTAAGGTCAAGCAAGTATGGTCCACGGACGACCCCGATGTCCTCGAGTTTCGATTTACAAATCAAATATCGGTGTTCGATCAAATTATACCATCGCTCATCCCACGTAAGGGCGAATCGTTGAACCGTACGACCGCTCATTGGTTCAAGTTGGTCGAAGAAGAAGGAGTCTGTGGGACGCATCTTGTCGAGGTCAATTCTGCAGACCGATGTTTGGTACGCAAAGTGGAGGTTGTCAAAGAACCCGGTGCTATTCCACGAGATATGGAATGGGTTTTTGTCCCATTGGAATTCATTTGTCGACACTACCTCTCCGGCTCTGCTTGGCGCCGATTTCAACGCGGCGAATTAACCGCCGACCAACTCGGAGTTTCTCCGGATTGCGAATATGGGGCTAAGCTTAGTCAACCCTTTGTCGAAGTAACGACAAAATTTGAGGCCTACGATCGAAACATCGACCGAAAAGAAGCGCTCGAAATTTCAAACATTACCGAAGAAGAATACGATTCGATTGTTACAGCAGTACTCAAAATCGATGAAATCATCGAGCGTGAGGCAGCTAAGAACGGCCTGATTCACGTGGATGGGAAGAAGGAATTTGCACTTGGACCAGGAAGAAAGGTGGTATTGGTCGATACGTTCGGCACGCTCGATGAGGATCGCTGGTGGGACGCTGAAGCGTATGAGAACGGTGAATGTATCGAACTGTCCAAAGAATTTGTTCGAACTCACTACATTAACACTGGACATCAGGCAGAATTGAAGGCAGCTCGCGATGCAGGGACAACGGACCCCCCAATTCCAGCATTACCCCAATCCGTCATTGATGAAACTGCAGCCCTTTATGCTTCGATGTACGAACGTCTCACATCCGAAACGTTCTGATGTTCATTCATGCATGCGATGGAGCAAGCCGGAGTTGTTGCGTTCAGCGGCGAGTAGAAGTGCACTTAGATGCCGAACCGCATCACGAACGCCGCCGTCAATTGGTTCGTCACGGGCAACGGACCAACCGCCACCAAGGAGTGTGGTTCTCAACGTTTTGACTTCGTCTGCAGTTAAGAATCCCATGATGTTTAATCCGGCTTGACCGTTTTTGTATCGATCGTCACCTACGGCATTGGAATTGCACCGTACAAGAAGGAAATCCAGATGTGTGACTAATTCTTCGTACAAGTCACTGGGTTGAGCTCCAACGTGACGCACATTTTCACGAATGTATTGGAGAGCAGATCCCGTTGGATGAGGAAATCGTCCAAAACGTTCCCTGTTTTTGTCTTCACCAAGCATTATTGGCAAGCCATCGCTGTCGAGCATACGGGTAAGTGTGAACAACAATGTAGGATCATCCCAATGAATATCATCCCGGAGATAATAATCGTCAACACCTTGTGTTCGAAACCGTTCTTGTATACGTGGGTGCTTGCAAACAGAAGACCACTTAGTGTGCGAGTTTTCTATCCATGATGTCAACGCATCAAACACATCCAGTACCAACACAGCATGACACCCGTCAAGTGTGTAAAATGCGGTTGTACTTGAGTTGCGTTGCTTCATTATGCAATCCAAAACCTCTACTCTATTGAGGGTATGTAATTGTCAATTGAAAAACTTGGACATACGGTCTTCGATACTGGACTCTTCAGACGCCTCAGATTCAGGATTCATTTCTTTACGGATGGAATCCAATCGCCCAGACGGACTCAAATCATCTTCGATCGGAATTTCTTCAATCATTGTAGGTAATTCAATCAATTCAATGCTTTCATCATCAAACGAAACATCCTCATCGGATTGTTTGATTTCATCAGTTACAGGTTCGATTGGTTTTGCTTGTTGGTTCTGAGGTTCCTTGACGCTGGTTACCTTATCCTCTGAACTTCTTTGTTCGATCATACCATCTTTACGTTGAACGACAAAAAGATACATGCCAATAAGAATTGTTGCAACCGAAACAGCCCAAATCAAATTCGATGAACTGAGAACAGGAGTTTCCTCTGCTTCAAAGATAACCGATGCTGTATTGTCTGTCAAGTCATCGTCAATGTCAAACGGAGTATTGCATGCCAACGCAACATCCAGTTGTTCGTTGTCTTCCAAACCCACGCCGTCAATCCGATTGTTGGGTTTGAAATCGGGTCCTGCAGCATCGATCAATACGACTTCTTCGAAATCACTTTGACGGCTTGTGACAGTGAGTTTGCATATTCCATCTACAAGAACCTCGTAATTTGTCCTTGATATTGCAACGTTAATTTCACCTTTCGCAGACACGCTACTTATGCCCAAGTTCCATCCCGATTCCCGTGAAACAACGCTTCTGGATATGCTGGATAGAAGATTTCCGTACTCATCATAAGCGTATACCATAATCAGGATATTTCCAGGTTGTGGATCCCAATTGCTTACGCTCAAATTAGCATTCATTGATTGATTGACAAGAACAGAGTAAGTGGTTTTGACCAATGGTAAGTTATCGCCTCGATTGGTTGTAACAATGTAGTTCAGTTTCGTGTTCACTTCTGGATCACCAACAACTTCGCAGGCCACAAAATCTCCAGTAAGCTCGCTCTGACCGAGGTTGTTGAACGCTTCGTTGATGAATGAACATGAAACGGTCATTAGCGGAGTTTCTTTACCAATCAGTACAAATTGAATTAAATCTTCACCATCGGTGAGATTGACGTACGTCACTCCAGATTGCACAGCAAACGATAGATTTGAATCAAAACTCTCTCCACTTTCTTGCGTTATTTGATTGTTGAGTGGGTTGTTGACGTCAACGGATTGTAAGGTGCCAACTCGAGACCACAATACTGGGCTGCTTGAGAAGGAGATGTTTGAGGGACGAACTGTAAATTGAATCGTTTCAGCACCCAATTCTGAATGAATCAATTGTACTGTCATATTGTAGGCAACTCCGTCCCAGTCCTCTGGAGGGACGAGTTTGATTGGTAAGCCTTTGATCTGTCCTGGAGTGAGTTCTATTGATGCATCGACTACTGCGCTCCATCCCTCGGGTAAATCGAGCACCTCCAATTCAATTCGTGGCATGTCATTACCCGTATTTTCGACCCATGCCAACGGGAATCCTCCCTCTGAGGATACGAACCAATCTACGGATTTTTGCAAATCATAACTCGATGATCGAATGACTCGAACTGGAACTTGGAACACTTCCATCCCGTTCCCAGTTGCGTCTGAGATGCGTATTTCAAGGACATTGACATCACCTTCTCTCGCCGATTTTGGTGATTCAACGTAGATGTCAACAATCGTTGTTTGTCCAGGCTCCATCAGGCTTCCATTCGGTAAGGTGATGTTCCAGCCCTGTCCGTATTTTGTCAGGAATGGAGTTGAAGGCGAGTTTCCTTTCTGTTCAATTTGCACCTGTATGTAATCTCCTCCAGGCATGATTTCAAGGTCGCTATCGGCCAGATTAACCCCCCACTCGGAATGTTCCTGAACGATCAAATCAATCTCGAACTGGCCCAATTCATATCCTGCTGAGACAATTGAATAAGTCAACTTCGCCTCAGCATCTTTCCAGGCGTAAGGTATTTCCTGAACGACGGTAAGGTTGCTTGTTGCATTGACTTCAAGCGAAGCGGACTCGATTGTATCATGAATATGCCAAACGGCCGTGTCGTTGTCCGATGTCGTCACAGACAATTCTGGAATGAGTTGAACTTCATCCACAAAATTACCGATGTTTTTAACCTCAAATTCGAGAATATGACTCCCCATTGGTTGAACAGTTTGCTGATTCCCTCCAGTTACAACAACTTCCCAATCATGTCGTTGTTCTGCTTCAATAAGAAGCATCGTTGTCGCAGAAACGGATTTGTTGATCAGGGAGGCCCATTCAAATTCAATGTAAAACGGATTGGATGCTGGAAGTGTCTCATTAAGCACTATGTCCAATGGCATGATGGTTGTTGCCAACGGCCCTAGTGTTCTTTGTGGGTTGTAGTAGGTAAAAGTAACGTCTTCTGCTGATACTTCGTCGGTTGGTACAACGCGAGCTTCAAATTTGTACGTATCCTCACCATTGCCAGGATTTTCCAGTTGTATGAGTATCTGATGATTCGTGCTTACGTTGAATCCGATTGCTTCAGGAGAGGGTTGGGGATTAATGACGACAAGATTTGAGCGATGTATTTGAAGAACGTGGACACTCAGGGCAAAGTCATGATTTTCTGGTAAGTTTTGTTCTTCTGTTTGAAAGGACAAGCGTTGTGGCGCTGCGTTTGGTGGGATGTAAAATTCCAGTTCTACGGTGTGATATGTGCCTCCTGTTCCACTTGCCGTTAACACATCATTGACAAGTGCACCGCCGCTTGAAACGTTCCATTGCCAATTTGGAAGTGCAATGTTCGCTTGGTTCAGGTCCCAACTTAATGTGCCGGATGAAGGTAACAGCATATGAAACTCAAATTGATGGGTGGTGGATGGAACCGTCCGAATGTGGGTCGGAGAGGCATGGGATGCTGTGCTGGTAAAGTTTGCATCTAGGGATCTACAGAGCGTTTCTTCGCCACTACCAATGCATGTGGTCAACGTCGTTGTTGTTGTGGAACCAAGTGCAATCGAGGAAGGAACATCAAGCAGAATCTTCAATTCCATCAGCTCACCAGGCTCAAGGGTGATGGAATAGACGTTGTTGGTTCCGTCAAACAATACGGGTGAACCACCCCACGATGGGCTGGTCCAATCAATCGATGTGGTTGTTTCTACAGCATTCCCCAAATTTTCAATCAGCACATATGTCTCTGCAACATAACCAGGAATCCCATATCCATGGGAATTTGCAAGTCCTGTCGGTCCAACGAGCGACAAACCTCGCGTCCGTAACGCCTCAATTGCAATTAAAGTGGTTGCTTCGATTGAAGGGTCGCTTACCAAAGTTGCAATCACCTCGATGTAACCGTCCTCATCACCCAGTGCATCGTTTGGTAGTGTCGCCGTGAACGGGACTATGAACGGCAATAGAGGTGCTAATTCTACATCCTGTAATGAGGTTCCTGGGTTGGGTTCAACCGTCCAACCATCAGGAAGATTTGTTGCATCGTAACTGATGTCCCATAATGCCGTTCTTGACCCCGTTGCAGTGACACTAACGTTCACGCTTGCTGAGGTTCCTGGATCGATTCTTGGGACGGTCTCTGGACCTTGAATCACAACTGCGTAAGGCTCGACAACGGTTAGGTTTGCATAGGCAACGTTGTTGTCTTCACGCGCCTCCGTTAGGTTTTGATTGACATCGAGAATAAGTTCAAACATGTGTGTTCCAAGGGTTGCGGTAACATCTACGCTGAAGGTTTCAGGCCCCCCTTCTCCGCTCGGTGAGAGGGGTTCAAGCTCATCAATGCGAACTCTGGATATTTCTTGACCATCCATGTACAAAGCGCAATCAATACTGTCGTCGTTTTCCCATGTTCCGATGTTCGCAAATTGCCCAGTCACAGTCAATGTTTGGCCCGGGTCTGGCGATACAGGGTTGAATGAAATCCCGTTTCCATCCTCGAGAGGAGCCAGGTCGAGCATCCTTTGGGAGACCAAAGTATCCCCGTAGAGGATATCGAGGTAACCATCGTTGTCGAGGTCCGCAAATGCCGGTGCGGACCAAACACGGTGCGGCATAGAAAGCGGTTCGTCCCACCCGTCCGATACTTCATTCGTGAAACCGGTATCTCCCTCATAAGCAAAGATTCGCTTTCCAAAGGCTACGACAATCTCAGGGTCGCCCTCACCATCAATATCCATCCAGGCTGGCGGTGAGACAGCGATTTCATCGTTGTCGTTTCCAGATCCTCCTCTATTCATGACCTTCGTCCATTCTTCAGTTGGTGGACTCTCAGTCAGATCGTGGCATCCAACCATGCCTTCCCGATCGAAGGTGACCGATGAAGCGGAATACCAAGTGACCCAGCAGAGCCTGTCATGTACTCCATCTTGGTCCAAATCTACTGGAAGTGGTGGAGCATCCGCATACCCATTTCGTGCACGGAATGTGAACACCTCCTGGGTTGAAGTCAATTCCATACCAATGAAGCGAGCGCCAAGACCTAACGTACGTCCGTTGGCATCGGTCGGTACCGTGAGGATCATTTCTGGAGCATCATCGGTGTCCAATTGAGCAATGACAGGACTTGGTAGACGTAATCGAGGAGCGTCCGAATCTGTGTCTGTGCCTGCGATAGCTAGCCTTCCCCAATCGTTCGAACCTGTGCTACCATCGATTCTCCAAATCCACATGTTCCCTGAATTTTCATCGATTGTTGTGGCTACAACAACGGAATTTTGTGCATCAAGTTGAGCCCATGCTGGGTCGCTTGGATGCGTGCCACGGTCGAGTGTGACGTCCCAGTTTTCAGTCGGGGTGGTTGCTCCAAGTGGTATGCTGAGGATGTGGGGGTCGTCGGTTGTGGAGTCGACCACGGTTAACACCAATTCGGGTTGCCCATCCAGTTCCAAATCTGCGAGTAGTGGCTGGGTTACGGAAAGATGGTTGCTTTGTCTGGTTTGAAAATGCGGGCTGGTGACCCCAATACGATAATCTGAATTTGTCCAGGACCACAACAATTCGTTGGCGTGCCCGCTAACCTGCCAACCGGATTCATCACAGAAAAGTTCAGGTGACCACACGTCAACTTGAAGGGAACTATCGGTATCATAGACGACGATAATTTCAGTCCTCCCGTCCAGGTTTACGTCAACCAAGACCGGGGTCGATCTGGCAGCTCTTGTATCACCGAGTTCGACTTGCCAAGAAAGGGCAGCGTCATCGCCAGCAAAGAGCGATAATTTTGTCGTTGATGTCGAAGTGCTTTCGTGCAGAATAACCGCAAAGAGAGCCGAAGGGGTGCAGCGCTCGATAGCTCCTGGACTAACGGTGAGGCTTCCTGAGAAATTCCCAATAATCGAACCGTATGCATCTGAGCCAATGCCGTCATCCAGTGCTACCCAATTGAGAACAGGATCATCGATGCTCAGAACATTTCCAGACGTGGCGTTGTGCATGGGCATCGAACCGTTGCGTGTTGCCCCACCCCCATACTGGCCCCATGGTTGGCCACGGTCGTCCCATGGCTGACTGTTGCTCGATTGTATCGATTGTGATTGTTCGAGTTTTGTTACGTGGATGTGGGACAGTGGAAGCAGAAGCATCAGCAAAACGAGGCCCATTGCGGAACGACGATGCCCGTGCTGTGAATGGCTTTCGCTACCCATTGTATATATTGCAACATGAGGGGTTGTTATTGTTTTGCTCTAGAAGCGTCGCCAAACAGCGATTTTCGTAGAGCAAATCGGGATTCAGGGGTCAATTTTTCCCAGTGCAGTGAACTGAATGAATCCGTGGGCTTCATATAGGGGTCGATTGTGGGAAAACTGACTTCGGTCGACTTCTCTCTCGAGGCGAACGCCGGTGAAGGACAGAAAGGTTATGCCTGACTTCCTTCACAATCGACGAGATGAGTCTAGGAGAGGAACATAATGTACAAAATCGTCACCAAAGAGGATACCATTCGTATTCCTGCAGAGTACATGAAAAAAGGACAATCGCTCGACCAACACATCGATCGATTGGCCATGACCGCATTTGAGGGTCGTTTCGATGAACAAAACAGGTTTGTTTTGGTAACCAGCAATCACACTCCACTCGGACGAGGCCGAATCATCCACGGTGACGGTGCAATTTATCAGCGGGTCCGATTTGATGCGCTTCTCTTCTGTATGGATGATTACGAAGTTGTTGAAGGAGCGGTATCTGAAGTCAACGAATTCGGAGCCTTTGTTCGAATAGGGCCCATGGAAGCATTGCTTCACAAATCCCAAATTTTAGACGATCAAGTTGAAGTGAACGTTGGAGCGGGAACGATTTCAGGTCGGAACGACGACAAGCGACTCGGAATTGGAACAGCAGTGCGTGCTCGAATCGTTTCATTGTCTCCAGATACAAGCGACCCAAGACGTTCAAAGATTGGTTTGACCTGTAAACAACCCGGACTCGGTTCACTCGAATGGCTTCATGAGGTAGGTGAGTAATTATGGCAAAAAATCCATTTGCATGCGGAGATTGCGGACTGATTCTTCAAGACGGTATCGACCAATGTCATCGATGTCCATCCGCTCAAACGACAACCGATTGGCAAGGATATGTCATTATAATTCACCCATCACGTTCTGAAATTGCAGAGCGATTGAATATCGACCAACCAGGTCATTACGCATTAAAGGTAAACATCCGATAAGGAGGATTGAATCATGGAAGTTGTAAGTCGAACGGAAAATAAACTTCTCAACCGAGTAGAAATCGATTTTAAATGGAATCATAAAGGTGCCAAAACGCCGTCCAAAAAAGAAATTATGGATTTGGTTAAAACACTCGAGCCGGGTTCGAATCCTGACCTCATCGTAGTAAAGAATTGCAAAACTCGATATGGGCAACCTCTGACGACCGGAATTGCCTTGATTTATGAATCTGCAGAAGCAATGAAAGTCGAGCCAGGCTACATCAATGAGCGGCACAAGGGCTTCAGGAGTGGTGCTGCATCAGAAACAGATGACGCACCAGCAGAAGAGACGAATGAAGATTCAGAGGACGGTGATGAGTGATGGGTGAGCCAAATCCAAACGCCAAGTGGTCGAAGTACGCAATTGCAGAGGACGGTTCTCTGGAGCGAAAGGCTGAGTATTGCCCTACTTGCGGCCCAGGAATCTTCCTTGCAATCCACAAAGATCGCAAAACATGTGGCCGCTGCGGTTACTCTGTCAAAAACGAGTGACTGATTTTACCATCGTTGGTGAGCAACCAAAGTTGATCTCCTTTGTTCACGTGTTGAACGACGACCTCGTCTTGTTTCAGGATAGAAACTCCAGAATTGCGAAGAGCGATTTCTTCTCGCCATCCTGATAGAATCCATGTCGAATCTTGCATCAACAACGCGTGCTGCACTGGTCCTTTTGTCTCAAGGTCAGCAACTTTGGTTCCTTCTCGATACAAATAACATCGTCCGTTTGCAAGGAGAAGAAGACGATCTGACTTGAATCCATAGACATCAGAAAGAGCGCCTTCAAGCTCAAAATGAACAGTGCCGATATGCTCACCACTCGATTTTGACAGTCGCAGGCAACCACCGGCTTTTGACCACACTTCAATGGTTGAATCCGTTTCAAGAAGCGATACCGTTTCTTGGCTCATTGGGAGGTGCGAAAGCTCTGGCCATGTTGGTGTTGGTGCTCTCCATCGCTCCGTACCATTTGCGTTAAAGCCGTAAATTCCTCGATTCCAGAGAACGAATGCGAACCCATCTTCCATGGTGGTCAATGCCAGTGGTTCTGCATCCAAAACATGAGCCCAAGTTGTACCTTCAGGCATGAATGCGTGCTCAAGCAATCGAACTGCTCGTAAATCACCTCGTTCAACACCATTTTTGAACGGTTGATCAATCGGCAAACATCCCATTCGGGCCACGAGAAGTTCTCGGTCAATCCAGGTTGCTATGAGGTGCTGACCGACAATTATGGCGTGCTGAATTGACATTGGAAATGGACGCGCATGGGCTTCAATTGGCTCCCATGAGTCGTTCATCCGACAAAGTTCTCCATCCACTCCAATTGCAACAGCATAGACTCCTTCGATTTCCGGTGTCTTCAGAATTTGAACAGCACGGAAGGGGAGTTGTTTTGCCCCACTTCCTTCGACCATACACAGACGAAGTATTGCTGCTTTGTCAATACTCGCTTTGAAGAAGTACACATACGTCGGTACAACATGGCCGAGGTAGTGCTTATTGCAGTAAACTGCGATGATATCGCCTCAACCAATCAGGCTAAGTATCTCCTCGAGTTGATAGCATGGGAACAACAAGACGATGTGGAATCGAATGCCTGTTATTCTGCTGACAATGTTCGAATGTGGTTTTTACCCAACCGCATCCTTTGGGAAGATCATCTCGA
>PBSP01000100.1 GCA_002726845.1 Methanobacteriota archaeon
AGTTGCCTCCAGGTGACTTTCATGTGAACCCCGATTCAAGCGGAGTGCCAACCCTTCATGAACCCATCACCCTGTTTGAGGCATCACCAAAGATATTGCACATGGTTATGTAGGGCCGCCAACCAGACCACATCATGCCGAAGAAATCAAAGAAGGTTGACTTACCAAGTTGGGCTGTTGGATTATGGAACGATTTGGGTTCACCCACACTTGATGATGTTCAGGGCGTTCACATTGGTGGTCTTCTGGAACGCCGAAACGGACTGCGAAGAGACGACTTGATTGAAATCCTCATCGATGCAAGAGCACTTCTTCCGGATTCAGACCCATGGATTCGCGGACGACTAATTTCCTCAGGTAAAACAAGCTTGGAGATTCTTGATGGAGATGGTGTGCAACGGTTCATTGCACGAGACACGATCGTCCAAATCGTACTTGTTGCCCACACTCGCCCAGCGTACATCGATGACAAGGAACTACTGGCCTTCGAGCGCGAGGACATGAAACGACGTTCAACACTCCACGAAAAGGTTGAGAAAGAAACCGCAGGAAACGACGATGCTCACCTTTGGGGGTGAAGAATTGTCCAACGTTGATGGTAAAAGGTCTCGACTAAATGCAGACCAAATACAACCGCTCTTAGCCCAAATCTGCACCAAGCACGAATGGATATTAGTCGATAATCATCACATTGAAGCCACGTTCTTGTTTGACGATTTTCTTGGAGCGCTTGGTTTTGTTAATTCAGCCGGTGAAGTTTGCGAGCAAGAAAATCATCACGCAAATTTCGAATTGGGCTGGGGTCGAGTCAAAGTAATCATTTGGACGCACGATGTTGGCGGTTTGACGGATGCAGACTTCGTACTTGCAACCAAAATAAACGGCGTGTAGTGGTGTTGCGATGACAACGTTCCAGCAGCACTTGATTTCACGCAGGACCATCTACAAATTCACGGATGAAGATGTCCCTGCCGACATTATCAACCAAGCACTTGAGGCCGCTGCGGCTGCTCCATGCCACAAACATACACACCCATGGAAATTCTATTCTATTGGACAAAAGGCACGAATCTCTTTGCTTCCTGATGTCAAGCGACTCGCAGAAATCAAATCGAAAAAAAAGGGATCGCAGCGATTGGAAGAGGATTTGCAACGAGCTGTTGAAAAAATCCTTAATGTTCCGGTCCTTTTCGCAATCACATCAAAACGGAATCCAAGCGATCTGTTTCGAGAAAAGGAAGACTATGCGGCAACTGTGTGTGCCTTACACAACATGGTGCTGTCGTTTTGGGCGAACGGTGTCGGTTCAATGTGGTCTACGGGTTCGATTACACGTGAAGAAAAAACCTACCAAAACCTTGGTATTGATCCTGAAAAAGAAGAAATTATTGGTTTCTTGAAAGCGGGTTACCCTCAATCGATACCGACTGTACGGAAACCCCATTTCAATGAAGTAACCACAAACTTACATTGATTTTTCGTGTGAAAAGAGATTCAAACGCCCATAGAAAACAAGGCTAAACCTAGAGTTTTACCGGTCGTGTAGCACCGCATGCTTGGCACTTTAGTAGAGTGGTCCTATCTTCCTTCATGAAGTGTGTATCCGGGGCACCGCATTGAATGCATTTGATGTAAGTGTTCACATATCCAACGATTGCCTTCTTCAATCGCTTGGGCGGAATTCGCCCCTTGAAACGAGCTCGTGGACCGTCTCGAGACCCAGAAGTTCCAAGTTCATTGAGGATGTATTGGTACACATGATTGTCATCGCGGTCCATCATTGCGACAACCTCTGTGAAATTCCTCAATATGGTGTTTGATCCTTCAATCATGATTTGTGGCTCCGGTAGTCGCCAACGGGCCCTGGATGAAATATCTTCAGGGATGTTGTCGCGGGCCCGATTAAGAAGTGTCTCATAATCAAAGTCGCTCATGATACGTCCTGACACCCCTTTCTCTTCAAGTCTTTGATGAAAAAGATGCAAAGCCTTCATGGAGGTTCGTGTGTTCGCTTAACACGATAACATGACTCTGGGCATTGAGGAACTGAAAACCATCGCTAAGAATCTGCGAAAAGATGGATTGAATTCGCAACAAATTGCAGATGAGTTATCGCTCTCTCAAGACACCATTCAATGGCTCCTAACCGATTCAAATTCTGAGCGACCAACGGACGTTCGTGTCGGCTGGAGGACGATTGGTGTCCGTCCGGCTCGGATTACAGCCATCGGTGAAATAATGGCAGACGTCGTACTCGAAGAAATCGATGAAGTCGATACAGTTGTTGGCATATCCATCAATGGAATCGCCTTTGCTCACGAAGTTGCTCAATCTCTAGACGTCGAGGTTGCCATTCATCGCAACGTCGAAGGTGAGCCCGGCTCGGGGGCACTTTCCAACAAATACGGTCAAGTTGGGGGCGGAAAGAAAGTCGTCATCATTGATGATGTCTTGTCGAGTGGAGTGACGATGAGCCAGACCATCTCAGCAATCCGATCTCTTGGAGGAGAGGTTGTCCTTGCCCTTGTCCTTGTCAACAAAACAGCTCGAAACGAAGTGGATGATGTCCCGCTTCGCGGTTTGATTCGAGCAGTCCCTGTTTGAGGTGTAGTCATGCATTGGTCAGATGTTGTTGCACAGCGTCTGGCCGAGCGAGGAAAGAAGCACATTGTATCGACCGGAATCACGCCCAGTGGAGAATTCCACATTGGTCATCTCCGTGAGATTCTCACTGGGGACATGATTTCAAAGGCAGCAAAAAAAGCAGGGTTGGATGTAGAATTTGTTTTCATCGTCGATAGCGCCGACCCATTGCGAAAGGTGTACTCCTTCTTGGACGATTCATACTCTGCATATATTGGCCACCAACTCAAACAAATACCTCCTCCAAACGAATTTGGTATGCCCGATTTGGAACGTTTTTCCAATGGAGTTTCGTACGCAGACCACTTTCTTGAACCGTTCAAAGAAGCACTTACTCAAATCGATGTTCATCCCCGATTTATCGATAACTTTGATTCGTATGCGAACGGTAAATTTGCAGAAACCGCCCGGCAAGCCTGCAACAATGCTGACCGAATTCGTGAGATTATCGAACGCGTATCGGGTCGCCAACTCGCTGATGATTGGTTTCCTTGGAACCCGATTGATTCAAACGGATCCATTGATGGAATACGCGTGAATGGATGGGAAGATCCTTTGGTGCATTGGACCGACTCCGAGGGGAGGCAGGGAACAAGCGATGTCACGAAAGGAGAAGGAAAACTTCCTTGGCGAGTCGATTGGCCTGCAAAATGGGCTTGGATTGGAGTTACGATGGAGCCTTTCGGAAAAGACCATGGTGCAGCCGGTGGTTCGTTTGACACTGGAAAAGAAATCGTCGAATTGTTCGGTGTCAAAGCCCCTCTCGATTTGACGTACGAATGGATCAGTTTGCGAGGAAAAGGTGCAATGTCTTCTTCTTCAGGGAACACCATAGGTCCACTGGAAGCGTTGTCGCTCGTTCCGCCAGAAATCCTCCGCTATCTCGTGGCATCAACAAAACCGAACAAAGCGATTGAATTTGACACGGGCATGGGTCTTGTAAATCTAGCCGATGAGTTTGAGCGAGCCACCGCCAGAGATTTTTCACTCGAAATGGAAAAGGAAGGGCTTAGTCGAAGACAGATCGTTGCCATTGAAGATGCAAAAACTGCTGTCGAGCTCTCATGCATCTCGGAAAAAGAGGAAGCATCTCTGGTTACATTCCGTCACCTCGCTTTGCTGGCGCAAACCAAATCCAAAGACGAGGATGTTTGGGAATCCTTAGGGTTGAGCAAAAGCGTTTCGCAAGTCATGACCGATCGTCTTCAACGTATGCGGACATGGATTCAATCGAAACATTTCCCAGACGAACTTCGAATCACCATTCTTGAACATCCAGATTCAGATGCCATCGGTTTGTTGGATGATCAGAATATGAAGGTCCTACCGGATCTAATTGCATCGCTGAGAGCCTGTGAATGGACGGTGAAAGAGATTCAATCTGCAATTTCAAGTGCTGCGTCCAAGAATGAGATTGCTCCAAGGAGCGTTTACAGGGCGTTGTATTTGTGCATCATGGGCAGGGAACGTGGGCCACGTCTGCCGACCATTTTGGTTGAATTGGACAGGGATTCAATATTGAGCCTTCTTGACGCTTGCATACAAGCGAAGAAAGAATCTTAATTTTGCAACCCATCTACCCTAAGAGTTGAAAAGAGGTTGAAGCATCTCGTAACCATGGCAGGGGTCTATTGTCCGGTTTGTGAAGCTGGAGTGGAGGCTGCAGCAAAATTCTGTCTGTCGTGCGGACATGATTTGGCTGTTCAGGGCCCAATCACCTCAACCGGTCATGACCTAAACCAAATCAAGGACGTCATTCGCCATCGAGAGGACCTCTCAATGGCGGAAAAATTTGACATGATTGCGCGTGTTGAGGAAGGAGCAAATCCAATTTCGATGGGTATCGCAGCCGCAGCCGATGACGGTGAGAACTTTGACATTGGTCAAGCCTTTGAGGGGGCCGGTGAAGACCTCTCTCCGTTCAAAAAACACGAATTTGGTCAATCACCAGCCGCTAGCGCCGCCGTCCGGGCAGTCGTTAGAGGAACAACTGGATGGGATATGATCAAAGCGGGAACTTTAGACATGTCCGACGGTATGTTCAGGGAAGCGATGGATCACGGTATGGATGCATCAGCCCACATTCACGACGTTGCAAGCGGGGAACACGAAGGAATCGACCCAGACGCAATGCGGGCAATACCTGTGCTCAAACCCCCAAAGAGAAGCTTTTGTCCAAAATGTGGCTCAGACATCCACAACAATACCATGCTTCAGTGGAGAAAATGGAGAGAATCCTCTTCAGACGTGGTTTCAATGCAAATGGAGGCGGCAATGGAAACTGCGCTCATTGAAGTTGCAAGCCACTACATAAACGTCATACAGGCATTGAAAGATGAACGAGACGACGCTGTTTCAAGGGCTGCTAAAACAGCGGCGGAGAGTAACGAGGATTCCCTTCGAGAAAAATTGGAATCTGAGATTCGGGCAGAACTTGAAAAAGAATTCAAATCCAGTGCCAAAGCAAGTTCTTCCGCTAAATCAAGCTCAACATCAAAATCAAAACCAAAGAAAACACAATCGAAACCAAAAACCAAACCAAAGTCTGGCGGCATGTTTGGTGCGAAACGTCCAAAGAAGACCTACGAAGGCGAACCTGGTGGTAAAGCAGATTGGTTCCTTGAAGAAGCACTGGATACGGTGTACGATCCTCACGGAACTGGGAAACCGATCAAGGCTGCGACGATTCTTGCCCGATCATCCGAAGGAAACGTACGAGTTCGAGACGTTGTTCGATCTTATGCTTTGCAAGGTAAAGATGGGGTAGAGGAGTTGGCTTGGACCAATCCAATTACGGAGTACATTATCGAAGCATTCGATGCTTGCTGATTTACGATATGCTCGACGAGAGGTCGAATGCATACCGGATGCCAATGACGAAAAGCACTGCAACAAACAGATGCATGATACGTTGTTCTGACATCTTTCCAATACCAAAGCGAGCCCCAAGATTCGCTGCGATGACAACAATCAGAGGTAAGCAAAGGACAAGCAAGAGATTGGAAGACAACAAATCGATTTGGCTTGAATCAAGTGCAACAAAATGTGCTAAAATCGAAATGGGCAAAACAACCATCATGATGTGAAGACTGGTCCCAATCGCCTTCCTCGAATCGAGACCTCCGTATACCTTCAATACCGGAACGTAGATTGCTCCTGCTCCAATTGCAAGCACGGACGAGAGAAAACCCCCCGAACCTACGCCTATGCTCATTGGGAACATGTTTGAATTGTTTTCAGTTTCAGGCGATTTTTTGTTGGACCGAAGTGTTTTGAGAATGGCCCAAATTATGAACATTAAACTCAACCCTTTGAAGATCAGATTGAATGAACCTCCAAGTGATGCAACAGCAAGAACACCTAGGAATGCACCTGGAAGTGCAGTCCTCAAACTCTGCTTGAAACGTCGGTCCGAAAAAAGACCTTCTTTACGATGACGCAATCCAGAACCCCATGCAACCGTTGCCGACAGTCCGAGTGAAACGATCAGCAGAGCGCCATCAATCTCCCAACCCAAACCATAGTGCAGCAATGGAGCAAAAAGAAGACCACCACCAAGTCCAAGAGGAGCGAATAAGAAGCCAATGCAGCCACTTCCGAGAAGCACTAGGGCAACGGTAGCGGCGTCCATATCGAACGCATTCTAACCCAGCATATCATATCAACGTAGTTTGTAGTATAAATTGATAAGTCTTGAACATAAGGAATCTGTATGGACGCACTCATGATTGGTCTTATTGTCGGTGGATTTCTTTTCTCTGTCTTTCTTATTTGGTTTTTCAGCACTTGGAACCGTCTCGTGCGCTTGGATGAAAATGCAAAGAAATCGTGGGCAGATATTGATGTCATACTCAAACAGAGATACGACATGATTCCCAACCTTGTCAACATTGTCAAAGGTTATGCAGAGCATGAAAGAGAGATTTTTGAACAATTTGCTCAGGCTCGGCAAACGGCTGCTGGATGTTTGGCACAAGGAGATGTTAAGGGCGTTGGTGCCGCTGAGGGTATGCTCTCAGGCCTCATCCCTCGCATCAACATGGTTGCTGAGCAATACCCTGATTTGAAAGCAGACTCTTCGTTTGTAAACCTCCAAAACCAACTGGTGGCATTGGAAAACCAACTTGCAGATCGACGCGAATTTTACAACGCTTCTTCAACGAATTTCAATTCTGCGATACAAATGATTCCAACCAACTTCGTTGCTTCCATTAAGGGATGTGTGAGGAAAGATTTGTTCGTTGTTGAAGGCGTTCAGCGTGAAAATGTCCAGATCTCGTTTTGAATACGAAGTTTCAAGTCTAACACGCAAAATTTCAACCTGAGGAGCACCCTATGTTCTTGGTACTCGGACACAGCCCAATTGCTGTGGGCTTAGCACATTGGTGCTCAAAGCGAAGACCAACTCGATTGATTGGGCTTGCTTCAAAACTGGAAATTTCAGAGGATATTGGTGACTGTGAAATTCTTCCACTACCAATGCCCATGGCCCCATCAGAATTGCCCGATGGAGGTCATAAACCGACTGCAGTCATTCTTGTTGACACGGATGTTCTTGAAGGTGAGAATATACTTACTGAGATTAGAAAACGGTGGCCAGATGCACCAATTTTGAGTGAAGAATTGTCGGTTGAACACATAGAAAACCTCGATCAAATCGATGTTCAGGACCTCATATCAGCAGCGTTCAAAGAGAAGGTTCGCTCGTGGGAGCGCCATGCAGGAGCAACGGTACTCGAGTCGTACATACGTCATCTACCTACGGATTCAAAGGTCGCCATTTTCTGCCACGACAACCCAGACCCAGACGCTCTTTCATCAGCGTTGGCCATGCACGAACTCGTAACTCACTTAGGGCATCAACCGACAATCTACCACGGCGGATTGATTGAGCATCAACAGAATCAAGCCATGGTACGTTTGTTGGAAATTCCGCTTCGAAGAATCATACTCGACTGGGAATTGGATGACGTTTTATCCGAAGCTGAATGCATTATTACAGTCGATTTTCATCAGCCCGGAGCAAACAACATTCTACCAGCAGATTGTGTGCCACACATCATCATCGATCATCATGCCTCAGAGAAGACCGTTTCTGCTGATGTCGCTTTTCTTCGTCCAGAGTACTCGGCCACATCTTCACTAATTGCCAACCTACTCATGAGCATGACGTTAGAGATGACACCAAGATTGGCGACTGCACTATCCTTTGGACTCCGTACAGATACGCTCTCGTTTACTCGAGCGTTTAACCAGGTGGACCTTCGAGCACTGATGTGGCTCAACACATGGGTTGATGATGAATTGCTCCAATCCATACAAGCACCGCTTCGCACTCCTGAGACTTTGCAATCCTTTCGACAAGCACTCTCAACGATGGTTCAAAAAAACGGACTTGTGCTCGCACCAATAACGAATCTCATTCATCGAGACGACTTAGCACAGGTTGCGGACTTTTTGTTTGCAACTTCAAACACGGATGTTGTTCTTGTTTACGGTATTCAGAGAAATCGTGTCTTGCTATCCGCACGAAGTCGACGAGAAAATCTGCACATTGGACTCGTGCTGTCAAAGGAATTCCCAGACGGCCAAGCAGGTGGACATCGAGGGATGGCAGGAGGACAAATCCAAATGCCTACGCTTGGATATGAAGATTCACACCCGAGTGATGAACAACATGACAAGATACTGACAACCTTCTCTCAGAGAATGGAAGCGTTGTTTTCTATTGAGGAGGAAACAGAATGAGTACTGCACCTTTCATTGACATCACTCCCACACTACGACTCTTGGGTACTGCGCATGTTGCAACGGCCTCAGTTGAGGCTGTTCGAGAACAAATTGAAACCTATAAGCCGAAAGTTGTGGGCGTAGAGTTGTGTCAAACTCGACATGATGCACTCGTCGAAGGTCGGCGTTTGGACAAAGAAGGGCTGCGCCGCGTCATCAAAGAAGGAAAGGCGCCAATGGTCCTCATCCAAGCCATGTTGAGTGCTGAACAACGTCGAATGGGCTTGTTGGAAGGGCAAGAGCCAGGTGCAGAATTGCTGGCGGCCGTAGAGGCAGCGAAAGAAGCGGGGCTTGACGTCGCTTTAGTTGACAGAGACATCCAAGTTACGATGCGCAGAGCATGGAAAAAAATGCGTTGGAGAGAACGTTTTCGTTTGCTTTTTTCTCTTTTTGCGGAGGATGAAGAAGCGGAGGAAGAGATTGATTTGGATGAATTACTCTCCGATTCAGACCTCCTTTCTTCAATGATGCAGGAACTCAAACAATTCTCACCAGGAGCTGGCGAAGCGTTGATCGACGAGCGAGATCGGTACATCGCTGAGAAGATTATGCAAGCAAAAACCGATGAAAAAATGCTCGTCGTTGTTGGCGCGGGTCATCTTCAAGGAATTCAAAAAACTCTCACCCCTTACACTCCGCTAGCGACCGATGAATTCAATGAAATCTCTACCGTACCGAAAAAAGGAATGTTCGGAAAACTACTACCGTTTGCAATTCCAATGATCGTTATGGGATTGGTTGGATTTGCCTTGCTCAACAATGATGACGTTGATATCGTGAAGATGCTTACGGTTTGGACACTCTTCAACGCAATATTCGCCGCAATTGGCTGCATTCTTGCTCGCGGCCACCCGTTAGCCATCCTTACAGCTGCGGCTGCAAGCCCAATTACCTCGTTGAATCCGGCACTCGCTGCTGGCTGGTTTGCGGGATATGTTCAACTGCGTATATCAGAACCAACTGCAGAGGATTTGCAATTGTTCCTAAAAGGAACATCCATTGGCGGATTTTGGAGCAATCGTGCTGGACGTGTGCTCTTGGTCACCGCACTTACCAACCTCGGGAGTATGCTTGGCGCGTGGTTTGCAGCTGCGGGATTCATCGGTGGAGGCGTGACCTAATCCAAGGCTCGCAAAACCTGAAGTACGTCGGTATGTGCTTGCACATCGTGAACTCTCAACCAATCAACACCAACCATATTTGCGTAAGCGGCGAGGCCAAGTGTGCCGAACAACCGATCGTCTGTTGAGGTGTGGCCTGTAATCTGGCCAATCATTGATTTTCGGGAAACGCCCCAAAGTACGGAAAAATCATGCTCACCACGAAGCATGTCCCAGCTTTTAAGCAAATCGAGATTGTGGTGCAACGATTTTCCAAATCCAATTCCTGGATCGAGACAAATAGTTCTGGAGTCGTGTCCCGCATCAACAAGTTGCTGCGCAGTATCGAGAAGTTGGTTTGAGACCTCTTCGACGACATTTTTGTACGAGGGATTGTTTTGCATCGTCTCTGGTTCTCCAAGCATATGCATGATGCAGACAGGAGCCTTTCGCTCCAGCACCAAATCGAACATGTGTTTAGATCGCAATCCAGATACATCGTTGATGATGTTTGCACCAGCATCTAAAGCAGCTTTTGCGACTTCATGGTGGCGTGTGTCTACGGATATTTGAATCGAGGGAGATGCGTCTCGGAGACCAGAAATAACGGGTATTACGCGCTTAAGTTCTTCTTCTATAGAGACGTTATCTGAACCTGGGCGTGTGCTTTCTCCACCTACATCGATGATTTCTGCACCTTCTGCAATCATCCTTTGGCCACATTGTATTGCTTCTTCTAGGCTGTTTTGACGCGAAGCAGGATGAAAAGAATCAGGAGTGACGTTCAAGATTCCCATAAGTCCTGTTTGTGATAAATCACGGCGGAACGAAAAAGGTGCAAATGCATCACCCATGAGCAGGTGCAGCAAGGATGAATTGATAAGGCCTCATGCTCAAGGGTTTTGCATGTCGGAGAACGAAGGCGACCATTCAACGAGTGGTTCCAACCCGTCATCAGTTGATCTCGGCGTCAGTGAAGCATCGCTTGAACTCGCAGAACGTGTTGCACTGCGATTGAACATTTACGATAAACCTGCAATCTTCAACATGCTTTCGAGTCGAGCGAAACTTGGTGCAGGAATTGTTACCGTCTCAGGGTTGTTTTGGTGGTTGCTGATCAGTAACGCATCATCCGACAACTTGGATGTGGGTGTTTCGAAATTCTTTGCTCTAAATTTCAACGATGTTGCACTTGCAGTCATGGCGCTTGCATTCCTTCACTCGGTATTCGGTGACTTTGGTCGTGAAATGGGGTCGCTCGTTCCGTCGCTTATTTCTGGCGTGATGATCATCATGGTACTGCTGTATGTAGGAGAGCCTGTCGTCACCGCCCTCATGTCAGACGCACTTGAAGTCGAGACCGGTTTGTGGCGCAGTGCACGACTGGCTTTGGTGGGTGCTGGAACCGTGTTTGGAGGTCATTTGATTGTCGATGCGTATCTCCTCCTTTGGCTACGTCGCTTCCTTGAAGCAAACGAAGACATCGTGCTCACACCTCCAAATGAACATGAAGAAACCTCAACAACTGAGTAACACCCTCTCCCTTCATGAACACAACACGCGAGGCGTTGACATGGCCGATAACGATGTTATCATTTTGCGTCTCGGATATCGGCTTGGACGTGACCCGAGAATTACAACACATCTTGCGTTGGTTGCTCGAGCCTTAGGTGCCAATAAATTCCTTTTTTCTGGTGATGAGGACAAACGGCTCTCTGAAAACATCAGTTCGGTCAACGAACGCTTTGGAGGAGAGATGGTTGTCGGTCATCTGAAGAGTCCAATGGCTTGGTTGAAAAAATTTGTACGTGAAGGTGTCGATGGGGGTCCTCCAGGTACAGCAGTCCATCTCACCATGTACGGTGCGCCTTACCAAAACGTGACGCCGACCATCCGAAGAGATCGCCCTCTCGTCGTAATTGTGGGCGGCGCAAAAGTGCCCTCTGAGGTGTTTCAGATTTCACAATACAATCTTGCAGTCGGCAATCAACCTCATTCCGAAGTTGCTGCACTCGCACTGTTTCTCGATGGTTGGTATGGAACAGGTTCAATCTCAAGAAAAATGGATGGCGGCGAGTTGATTATCAATCCCAGCAACCATGGAAAAGATGTGACTGACAACAAGTAAAGGTCACAATCCCATGGAAAATCATCCCCAAGCATTATGGATGGCCTATATCGAATACCGCTGATGTCGATGAACGGTAGCACCCCCCCCGGATTCGCACGGGCTCGACATAATCCACATCTTGCGAATACGCCTCAATTCGATGATGCTGCTGATGCGCTTTACGACAAGTCCAATCTCCCTCAGAAAGCAAGTGGGGAAGGGATTTTGCTGCTTGCAGACGGGGGAAGATACGAAGGCACACTGTTCGGTGCAGAAGGCTTCGGAGAAGGAGAGCTTGTGTTCACGACAGGCATGATGGGGTATCAAGAATCTCTCACTGACCCGTCATGGGCTGGGCAAATCCTCACGTTTACCTATCCTTTGATTGGAAATTACGGAATCCACGGAGGAAAATCCGAGTCGAAAGCCGTGTGGCCAAAAGGCGTTGTTGTTCGGCATGCTATGGATGATCCCGACCACCGGGACTCCATTGGAACCGTATCAGAACTGCTCCAAGCTCACGGTGTTCCAGGAATTGAGAACATCGACACTCGTGCCATCACGAAACGTGTTCGTGAACTTGGTACCGTTCTTTGCATCTTCGGTCCGAAAGAGAACGAACAAGAGATGTTGGAACGATTGCAAATCATGACTTCTCCCGAACTCAACGACTTGGTTGACCTCGTCTCCATCAATGAACCAATAATTCTCAATCCTGGAGCGAAAGACGATTTGGGTGAGCCACTCCCACGAATTGGTGCTTTG
>PBSP01000101.1 GCA_002726845.1 Methanobacteriota archaeon
ATAGCCATCTGGGTACAAATCATTGATCATTGATGTGTATGTGTCACCAGAGATGACTTCAGGGACATCGCATAGGTCACGCAAGAAACCGATGTTTGTCGTCGTCCCTAGAACGACGAATTCATCCAATGCTCGGCGCATGCGTTGAAGCGCTTCCTGACGGGTTGGGGCGAAAACAATGAGTTTTGCAAGCATTGGATCGTAATGGGGTGTAACCTCATCCCCCTCGCGAACACCTGTGTCAAGGCGGATTCCCGGTCCTACGGGTGGTCGAAATACGGCGAGCGGCCCGATTGCAGGCAGGAAGTTGTTGGTGGCATCCTCAGCATACAGCCGGACTTCGATGGAATGTCCCCGTATGTTGAGTTCGTCAACAGCCATGGGCTGACCATCTGCAATACGCAACTGTTCGCGAACCAAATCCACGCCTGTGACCATCTCGGTTACGGGATGCTCAACTTGGATTCGAGTGTTCATCTCAAGGAAGTAAAACGACTGATCGTCCGCCAAGAGAAATTCAACCGTCCCAGCACCGACGTAATCGACAGCTTTTGCAGCAGCAACCGCTGCTTGACCCATTCGCTCTCGAAGGGAAGGCGTCATGCTTGAACATGGAGCTTCTTCGAACACTTTCTGATGACGTCGTTGGACGCTGCACTCTCGCTCGCCCAAGTGAATGCAACGACCGTGCGCGTCTGCAAGAATCTGAATTTCAACATGTTTTGATTTCATGAGCAATTTTTCAACGTAAACCCTGCCATCCCCAAAAGCAGCGAGGGCTTCGCGTCGAGCGGCTTGGGCGCCTTGCTCCAGTTCATCCGGCGTTTGAACCACCCGCATTCCTTTACCACCGCCGCCAGCGGTTGCCTTCAACAGCAGAGGATAACCGGTTTCTTGGGCTGCAGCGCAGATGGCTTGCATCGCAAGAGTTTCATCCTCTTCTTCAATTTCAACGCCAGGAATCACCGGTACACCTGCACGTTTCATGATTTGACGTGCAGACATCTTGTCACCCATCTGTTCAATTGCTTGAGGTGATGGACCGATCCAGACGAGTCCAGCGTCCATGACAGCCTGCGCAAATTCCGCACGTTCGGACAAGAAACCAAAGCCTGGGTGGATGGCATCTGCACCGGTTTGTTGAGCAGCCTCAATGATGGCTGCACCGTTCAGATAGGTTTCGGCAATGGTGTCACCTTCAAGCAGTACCGAGTCATCTGCCAATTCTTTGAACATCCCCAGCCGGTCGTTTTCTGCATAGACTGCAACGCTGGACAGACCCGCCTCTCGGCATGCACGAAGTACTCGGCAGGCGATTTCACCTCGGTTTGCAACCAGTACACGCTGAATCATGACCTCACCTCAATCTTCTGGCTTCCAATTTGCAGGCCTTTTCTCAAGGAACGAGGAGAGTCCTTCTTGCCCTTCGCGTGAGCCTCGCATCCGGCTTGTGAAATCAAGAGTCCAGCGACGCAGCGCTTCATCATCAGCGCTCCAACGGTCAAAACCGAGTGTGAGTTCCTTTGCCAATGTTGCAGCGCTTGGCCCCGTGGTAAGGACCTCTGCGATGATTGCATCGATTTCCTCATCAAATGCTTCAGGATCATTGACAACACGCTCGACCAGGCCGATTCGTAGGGCTTCTTCTGATTTGATGCGACTTGCCTGCATGGCGAGTCGTCTGAAATTCGCAGAACCGACTCGGCGGTAGACGTATGGGCCAATGACTGCAGGCAGAATACCGAGTTTGCCCTCAGAGAGGGCAATACGAACGTTTTCTGTGGCCACGACATAATCGAGACAGGCGATGAGGCCCGCACCACCTCCAAGAGCAACGCCTTGAACAACGCCGATTGTAAAGCAAGGATGGGACCAAAGTCCGTTGAAGAGTCGGTCAAGACGCTCACTGTCTTTCCGATTTTCTTCTGGAGTGTTGGCACCAGCATCTCGCATCATGTTGATGTCTGCACCAGCACAGAAATGTTTGCCACGGCCAGAGAGAACTAAGGTTCTCAGGTAAGGCACACCGTTGCTGTCGCTTAGCGCATCGTTCTGACCGGCACTGCGTTCCTTGGTCCATTCAAAGACTTCGATCAACTCGGTGATCATGGCAACATTGAGCGCATTGAATTTTTCCTCTCGCGCCAATTCGATTCGTGCGCAACTCCCCTCGATGGTAAGTTCAATCAAGGATGTTGTAGGTGGATTATCCATTAATTTCATATCAAAACCTCAATTGCATTTTACATTTTTCAATTGGAATTTACATTCGGAAAATTCCGTATTTGCCTTGCGGGAGCGGAGCATTTCGAGACGCTGCAAGGCAAAGGCCTAGCACGTCACGGGTGTCTCGTGGATCGATGATACCATCGTCCCACAGTCGAGCCGTTGAGTAGTAAGGTGAACCTTCCCGTTCGTATTTCTCAAGAATGGGCGCCCTGAAGTTCTCCAGCTCTTCGCCTTGCATGGGAGATTTTCCTTCCCGTTCTCGTTGATCCTGTTTTACGGTGCTCAAGACATCGGCTGCTTGTGGGCCTCCCATGACGGAGATGCGGCTGTTCGGCCACATGAACAGGAATCGAGGATCGTAAGCTCTGCCACACATCCCGTAGTTTCCAGCTCCGTGCGATCCGCCGACGATGACGGTAAATTTGGGTACGTTGACGCAAGATACTGCTGTGACGAGTTTTGCACCGTCTTTGGCAATACCGCCAGCTTCGTAGGCTTTACCGACCATGAATCCTGTAATGTTTTGCAAAAAGACAAGCGGTATGCCTCTTTGTCCACACAACTCCACGAAGTGAGCACCTTTCAACGATGATTCAGAGAATAGAATTCCATTGTTCGCAACGATTCCAACCTTGTGGCCATGGATGTGGGCAAAGCCGCAGACAAGGGTGGTACCGTATCGTGATTTGAATTCATGAAAGCGCGATCCATCCACAATGCGTGCTATAATTTCGCGAACATCTACAGGTGTACGGTTATCGCTAGGAATCAAACCGAGAAGGTCGTCAACATCGTGCGCAGGCGGTTCAGGTTCTTGCACTTCAGCAGGAGCAAGTTCACGAGGGCCGATGTTCTCAAGCACATTGCGAACCATACGAAGGGCTTCGGTTTCATCCTCAGCATAGTGGTCAGCAACTCCAGACTCAACGGTATGAACCTCTGCACCCCCCAATTCTTCCGCAGTCACTTCCTCGCCAGTCGCTGCTTTGACCAGTGGAGGTCCTGCGAGGAAGATGGTACCATTGCCTTTGACGATGATGGATTCATCGCTCATTGCGGGGACGTATGCTCCGCCTGCAGTGCACGAACCGAGGACTGCGGCAACCTGGGGGATGCCATCACCGGACATTCGTGCTTGGTTGCGAAAAATGCGGCCAAAATGACCTATGTCAGGAAAAACTTCGTCTTGCATAGGAAGAAATGCCCCGCCAGAGTCTACGAGATAGATGCACGGAAGATGGTTCTCATGAGCCACGGTTTGAGCTCGAATGTGTTTCTTTACGGTCATTGGATAGTATGAACCCCCTTTTACAGTCGCATCATTTGCGACAAACAGTACTTCTCGGCCATGAACACAACCAATCCCTGTTACAATACCAGCAGAATGAGCACGCCCATCGTACAATTCATAGGCGGCTAATGGTGAAAGTTCAAGGAAAGCTGTACCTGGATCGATGATGCGTTCAATACGCTCACGTGCAAGCATCTTGTTCCGACTTCGATGACGCTCAACGTATTTTTCTCCCCCACCTTGATGGACAACATCGAGACGTTGACGAAGGGTTTCAATGAGAGCGAGATTGTGTTCTCGTCGGACGGAATAATCGGGATCGGCTTTGTTCACTCGTGTTGGTAGTCGATCCATATGCTTCCACCTGTGCCGACCACTTCACTTCAACCCTTGAAGGCATCGCGACTCTAGACACCGAGCATTAGGCGCCCAATGTCACGAATACCCGGTGCTAGGCCAACGATAAGAACGGCCAAAACAATCAGCAGCCGCAGATGCTTTTGACGATTTTCAACACGCATTTCAACAAAAATGAAGGCGATGATACTCACCAATACGGCTTTGACAATGGCAAACAACCACGCTCCCTCAACGTCCCAACCGAGGCTATCGCTGATTCCTCCACCATACTGGATGACTGCGTCGCTCAGAGGGTGTTTTTCCGAGTACCCGAAGTAATCAATACCGACCATGGTTGCGAAACCGTCGCAGAGTTGTCCGAAAACCATGGCGAGCACCAACGGGCTTGCAAGCAGGGCCTTGTTGGAAAGTTGTTCAATAGGGTGATCGGCAACAACCTTCTCCTCCTCTTCCCACGATTTGATCGATACGCCCTCCGGTAGAACGCCCGCTTCAAATCCTGTAAGTTTGAGTTGACGGGCGTCGTCCTTACCGATGCGGTAGAGAAAAACGCAGATGGCTGCAGGTATTCCCAGAACGACAAATGCTGGCCAGAGTACGACATCATTCGGAAGTTTTCCAGACTCCTGTAACCAAGGCGTTGCAGCGAGTTGCGCCCAATGCCCCAATCCAACAAAACAAGCACCAACAGCGAATGCCAGAAGTCCACGAGTGATGGTCGGCCAGTCTCGGGTTGCATGGAAGGCTAAAATCAGAGTTGCGAATCCGAGCACCAACCCGATGACAATCCAAATTCGTCCCATATCGTGGGTTGCATACCCAGGTCTGTACAGCATGGCCCACATGAACAACAGAGCGATGCACAAGAATGGGACGAGTCGGATTCGGATGTTCAGTTCACCAACGTCTCCTTCAACACTGTCCCATTGTTTCCCAACGAGATGAGAAACGAGGCCAATGCCAATGAGCCATGTTGCCAAATGAAGATGAATTATGGGCGAGATGAGCAGCCAATCGATGGATGACGGAAAGAAATCTCCGTCCTCGAGGACGCGAAGGATTGGCGCAAGACAGACCCATGCAATGAGAGCAATCATCATTTTATCATCCGCTGGCAATTCCAACGTTCGGAACAATGCCTGAAACACGACAACGGATGCGAGGAGGCCAAAGGTGTAGATCGCCGTGTTTTGATAGGTGTAACCTGCATCTCCTTGGGCTCCAGCATCTTGTTCAACCGGTTCCCAGATAATCGGTCGCAGACCGTCGTCCCATACCGTCTCAGGCATGAGAACAAGACCGAGAGTGAACGCAATGACACCAATAAACAAGATTCGTGTAAGGGTTAGTTCGATCTTTGACATTTGGGAGGAAGGGAGCGCAGCCTGATGTTTTGCGAGAACTTCATCAATCGACTCAAGTGTTGTCATGGTTCGCCCTCACGTTGCGATAAGGGTCTGGGAGATATCTCTTCCCTCTCGCTTCACTCTTCCTCAGCTATGACACGGGGTTCGTGCTCTTCGATGAAAGAGACTTTAGCGCATTCAACAGCCTCGCGAAGAACGGTTACCAAACGGAATTTCATCATCGCTGCATTTGTGTCAAACAACATGGTTTGGGGAATGACGATGTTGAGGTCGTCCCCATCGAACGTGACACCAAAGTCGCTGTGACCGGTATTGGATTCAAGAAGTGCAGCAACTTTCTCTTCCTTTCCTTCGACGACTTTGACGATCTTGAAGTTGTACTTGAGAGATTTTCCAGCCATTGGATGGTTGTAATCGATACGTGCACGGCCGGCAGCGAGGAACGAAAGGTAACCTTGTCGACCGCCAATGGTAACTGGAGCGCCCAGATACAGTGCATTCGGGTCACGGACGGCACGGCGCAACTTGTCAATGCTGATGGTTTCAATTTGCGTTGCATCTTTCTCACCGTATGCATCGGCAGGAGCGAGTTCAAGGTCAACATCTTTGTCAACTTCAGCCTCAAGAAGCGCTTCTTCAAATCCAGGAATGAGAGAGCCCGATCCGACAACGCAGACCATCGGTTGATACGTACGGTTCTCATCATGCATTTCGTGCTCTTGAGCCGTTGCTTCCCGAGTGGTTTCGATCAAATCCCCTGTTTCGCCGTTGTAAAGGTCGTAATCAACGTGAATAATGTCGCCTTCTTCCATGTTCGTTCACCTGAATGCTCTGGCGACTCGGATGGTGTTCATAAGTCAATTGGATGAAATCCTACTCTTCCTCACTGCGCGGGTGAGGTGTTTTTTTTGCATCGAGAACGGTAAGCCAAGCCATGCCCAGCATCATCAACCCCCATCCAAACCAAACGAGATGGGAACCGGGTAGGTCGTAAATGATGACACGCATACGCTGAACCGAATCAACGCCATCTGCTGAAACCTGCTGCATCAGCCCTGTCGTTTGTGAGCCATCGAAAATAAACACAATGTCTCCATGATATCGAACCAACGTATCAACCTCACTTCTCGGAGGATTGGGCGAACCATCGAAACGAATCAGCCCTGGTTCGACCACCCCAATCTTTTGCTCACCGTCGTAAACACCGATAATTGCTCCAACATAGCCATCGCCTACCTCGATGTCCTCGCTCTCAAGAACGATGTCTTCGAAAACATAGCCGTAACCATCAACTTCGACCATTTCGTCGCGTACCAATGTAATTCGATGTGTTGCATCTCCCCGGTCCACCAACACGGTCGTGAACACGTGCCCAACCAGCAGCAGCAGCAATCCGAAATGAACAAGGTGGGCGGCTGGAGCCACTTTGCTAAATCCCGAAGACCGAACTCGACCTACGATTTCGGCGCCCACTGGAATGAGCGCAACAAGAATCGATGGCAGAACGAGCCATGCAATTGTTCCTCGGGTGAGTATTTCTGAAATTGGTTCGCTCGCATCACCGCCAAGTGCGGACGGAACAAAGATTGCCAAAACAACCGAAGCAAGTGCAACCATGAACACAACATAGACGATTTGCTGAGGGGATTGTTTGCGGGACGTGTAGGCAAACATAGCCAGAGCCATTGCCATTACAAACGGTGCCCCATAGAGCTCGTGAGCGTTAAACTGAACAGCATCGATGCTCGAAACAAGGATCATCAAGGTTAGAATGATGTACAAACTTGTAAGCACCACAGGCGCCCAAAGTGTCGTTCGCATCAGACGTTTTCGGGTCAACCATGGTTGGGTCGAATCCACTTCTTCGGTCATGACCAACCAAGGTAGAATGTAAAAACCAACCATAACAGCGGCTGTGTGCAATTCTACCAAACCAGACCATGCTGATGCCAAACTCATCATGGTCCCAGCAGCGCCCCACCCCCATGCTTTTCGAGCATCAGGGGCTGCATAGAGGGCTACAAACATCAACGCGTTGAGAAGTACGAACAGCAGGTCTTGCGTTAACAAGTACGCAACGATTGGAACAAGAACCAACCACGGTGCTCCAAGGAATCCTTTGTAGGACCACAATGCGTCGTTCTTCTTTGCCTTGTTTTTGGGCCAGTCTACAGCCGTTGGCGCGAAGACCATGGCTACGAAAAAGAGTGAAGGAGCATGCTCATATGTCCTGTAATCGAATAAAATTGAGATAACAGCGCCTAGAATCGGGATAAGGAACAGATTGGAAAATGGTCGCGTTGTGGTCCCTTGTGCTGCGCGAATGAACACACCACTGAGAAGCAAGATGAGCAGAACATAGGAGACGATCTCAACACCTTCAACGCGATCTTTCAGTATCATCATACGACCAAACACATCTGTCGGTGGCGTACCTTCTGCAGAGACCACGAACGTGTGGACGGAGGCAGCCCAAACGCCGCCTGCCCGTGTCACGAGAGTAGCGAACAACGCAAGGGCGCCGGTTGCCAGCCCAAGACCTGTCCACATCAAGGTGGATGTTTTGCCTGGTCGCGTTCTGAGGTGGCCCATGAGGACCAGCGCCAACCATGGAAGGAACGATCCTGTTTCTACCGGGTCCCATGCCCAATAACCTCCCCAGTCAAGAACCGTGTAGGCCCAGAGTCCGCCCAGTCCAATACCAAGGGTTGCAATCAACAGTCCAGGTCGAGTTTGATGAAGCATTCTTTTGTCAATCTCAGTATCATCGCCGTATTGGAGGATGGCTAGACTTGTCGCTGCTAGAGCAATACAGAGCGAATAGGCCAGAAAAATCAGTGGTGGATGAATGACCATCAAATCCGTTTGCAACAATTCGTTCAGTCCCGGTCCCGTAAACCCGTATTGGTTTTTTGCAAAAGGGTCGAGCGTCATCGAAATCAAGAGCAGGAGAAGCGTGAAACCATGCATAAGCCTCAAACGAAGTTGATGTGTTTTGTCCAATTCTGACGCAAGGGGTCGTCCGAACCACCATGCGACCAAACCCATCCATGCAGCCCACATCAACAGCGGCCCCTCTCGAGCTGCCCATGTTGCAGCAAACCGATACTTGAGTGGAAGATCCTCGCCTCCGTTCATGGCCACGTGTAGAATTGTTGTATCGTTGGTGATGAACCTCGAAGCGAGGGCAACGAAAGGTGCTGCAAGGATAAGGTGGAGAAGAACGGAAACAACGGGCCGTTCAACTCTCCATTTGGGGCAGAGCATCAAGACGATGCAAGCAAGGACGGCCAGAACAAGTGTCCACCCCCACATGATGTTTCCACGTACGCGTCCTTGTTATTGCTTTGCGTTGGCCCATCACCAGCCGAAGTGTTTCGCTCGGCTGTAGCCAAACGAAAGAAGTACGGAGATGACGCGCTTGAAAAAGAGTGTTGGTTTGCGAATCATGATCTTCAAACCAATACCGAGTTTTGTCAACGGGCTCATGTTTCCGAGCTCTTCAGGTAGGCATTTCGCCATTACGGCCATTTCTTTGTCCGATAGATTGTACAATGCATCTTTTCCTTTCAGGATTTTACTGTATGGAGGGAATGTAGATTTCCAAGCTTGCTCGTATGGCGAAAGCGCTTGAGCAGAAACATCACCGTTGTTCATTGCTTTTGAGAGTACGTGGGCTGCTTCTCTACCGGACCATAGCGCAAGATGCGAACCACCTTCAAACAACGGTGATGTAAACCCTGCAGCGTCACCGACGAGAATCAGGCCGTCATCAACGGTTTTACTTCTTGGTCCTGATATGGGAATGTACCCTCCAAACGGTTTCACCTTCGTACCTTCTTTTCTCCACGGAGGGTTGACGGTCGGTTTGCCGGCAAGGTATGTGTCCTCGATAAACGCATTCAAATGAGAGACAGCGCCTTTTGTGTCCGATGTAACCAAACCGACGTTGGCTCGTTCCCCTTCCTTTGGAATCATCCAAACATAGCCGTGCGGGGAATATTTTGGCCAGATGTAGAAGTCAAGATACCCATCGTTAGGAACGTCGTTCACCTCGTACTGGAAACCAGCGATGAGTTCAACTTCGGTTCCCATTTTGAGAAGTTTTGAGGCCGCTCCCGAAACGCCTGATGCATCGATAACAGCAGAACACTCAATTGGAAATTCACTTCCTCTACCTTCAATAATCCAATTGGAAAATTGATTTTCGCTATTGAAAATTCTCTTCATTGATGTGACTCGATGCTTGAGATACAATTCGGCACCAAGTGCTGTCGCTTCATCCATCAACCATTGTTCAAACAAATGCTTCTCGAGAACGTAGCCTGGTTCTGTCAGGAGTTTGTTTTCGCCGCCAGGGAAAATCACTCGAATACCTTTCACATCCAAAGCCTTGACATGGTCAGGGATTTGCAAATCGAGATTTTGAACGGCTAGATCGGAAAGGCACTCGCCGCAGTGTACGGGTGTACCAACCTCGGAATCAGCCTCAACGACGATGGTTGAGAGGCCCAAACGCGAGGCGTGGATTGCAGCAGAACCACCTCCCGGACCTGCGCCAATTATCAGCAGGTCACATTTCCGGCCTTCTGCCATAATTTGCTGATGCAGAGTCGGCTCATGAATCCAGCGGTTTCACTTGAATCGCTTGGAGCATGCACAATGCTGAGTGTATGCTATCGATTAAATAGCAAATTCAT
>PBSP01000102.1 GCA_002726845.1 Methanobacteriota archaeon
AAACCGTTGTAGTATTCCATTGCAGGATCCGGTTGAACCGGCTGAGGGGCAGCGACCTGCGTGTAAGTCTGATTTTGTACAGGTTGCTGATACGGATTGGTTTGGGCAACGGGAACCGTCATTTGTTGTGTCATTGGTTGTTGACTACCAAACGAGGCGATATCGATTGATTCTTCTTTCTTGGAACGGCGAGTCATCATGAAGCCCAATCCTACGAGAACCAACACGATTGAAGCATACACAATGAGCATCAGCGGACTTGTGAAAAAGTTCTCTTCTTCACTCTCTACTTCTACCGGTTCGACATACACAAACGCCATTGAATCGGTTATGTAGGCATCAGCGCCGTCTTCAATCGTCCAGTTTGCATCGGGGTCCGAATAACCATCGCGGTCCGTATCTGGGCAACCAAACCGGTCCTCAAACGATAAACCGTAAACAGTTGGACAAGCATCTCCTTGGAAGCCATCAATATTATCACCGTAACCATCATCATCGGAATCAGACCATTGTGTTGATTCAAGGCGGAATTCATCACCACCGTCAATAAACGTCCAACTCAACTCAGGGTCGGACCGTCCGTCGCCGTCCGTATCGATGCAACCAAGACGATCGAATGTTGAGTTCCCACCTATGTTTGGACATGCATCTGCATTCACTCCGCTTTGATTGTCACCGAAACCATCACCATCAACATCCGAGTGTTGTGTCGCTTCTGTCGGGAAGGCATCTTGCACATCCCACCAACCATCACCGTCGGAATCCGGACATCCGAGGATGCCGTTACGCCAACTGGTTCCTGGTTGCATCGGACAAGCGTCTTGATTTTGGGCCCCATCAACAAAGATTCCAACCCAGTTTTCTGGGCGATCCGTCCATGAAGCGTTTCCGTAATTGTCACCAAAACCGTCCTCATCGAAGTCGCTCCATTGAGTCGAATCGCTCGGGAATGCATCCGCACCACTGTCGACGCCCCAATCCTCTGTCGGTGTTGAGTAACCATCACCATCAGCATCGACACAACCGTAGCGGTCCGCCGTTGATGTACCCGGCGTTTGTGGACATGCATCGGAAGGAGTACTTCCAAGATTGTCACCAAATCCATCATCATCGAGGTCACTCCAAACCGTTGGGTCCATTGGCATATCATCAATCGAATCGGCCCAACCATCGCCGTCCTGATCGGGACAGGCGTTCAATCCACCTTCGGTTGAATTACCCGCCTCAGTTGGACAATCATCGGTTGTATCCGACCAGAGGTCACCATCGGAATCAATGCATCCGTCTGTACCGAGACTGGATGTTCCGACAACCGTAGGACAATCGTCTGCAGCGTCCTCAAAGCCATCGTTGTCATCGTCCAAGTCTTCATCCGAATCTCGACAGCCATCACCATCAGTGTCAGTTGTTGAATCCGAAACCCAGGTTGGTCGAGGAGGAGAATAACTGGTGCGTGGACAAGCATCGTCTGCATCTTGCACACCATCGTTGTCATCGTCGAGATCTTCGGTAGAATCGTCTTTGCATCCATCGTTGTCCCAATCGGTCGAAGATGCAGGGTCATTGAAATCACGGGCACTTGTCCAATTGAATTCACCGTTCCTTGGACAATTGTCTGGGAAGCTGTCCGTCAATCCATCGTTATCGTCGTCGGAGTCACAAGCATCTCCCTCTGAATCACCGTCTGTATTGGCTTGATCCGAATTTGGAACTGTCGGACAATTGTCGGGTGCTGAATCCGCGACTCCGTCACCATCGGTATCAATCAGTCCTGCTGGATCGAAAATCCAAGCAAAGACATCGCGGTAACCTCCAGATGTGATCGAGACCCCTTTGTGCGTCATAGAACCAGAGAAAGACCCTGCAGCACCAACGTAATCTGAATTGTTTACATCCATGGCCCAAACGTAATCGTATTGTGACCCACCAACCTTCTCAATCCAATTGACCGAACCGGTTGTGGAGAGGCCAACGACAAAACCGTCATCATTTGAGTTCGAAATCGATTTGGAACCCGCAGTAAATGTCGAGCTGAGATATCCACCGTAAACAACGCCCCCGTTTGAGGTTACGGCAAGTGCTCGCGGTTCGTCGTACGCACTTGTTCCGGAAACAATTGCCCAACTGTTAGCTTGGTTCACTGCACTCTTCGCAACAAAGATATCGTTTCCTCCGTAACTTCCAGTTGCAGTCCAACCTCCACTGGAAATTGTTCCGTCAAAAGTTCCAGTCATGAACGTGTTCCCGCCTGCATCAACATGGAGTTTCAAAACCAAAGTGCTCTGACCACTGGTACCTATTCCAGTAGTACCAACAACGCCACCATTAGCGTCGATGTCAACAAGGACGGCGTCGATGTTTCCGTTTGCGATGTATGTGTTGGCTCCCCACTGGGAAACTCCGTCTGTTATTGTAGCTAATTTGACACCACCTGAGGGCGTACCCGCCATATCAAAAACTTGGTCCGCACCAATTCCACCTCCATTGATAACCCAGCTGAGTGTACCCATGTTCCCGTCAAATTTTCCGATGAAGATGTCACGACTTGTTGCGTTTATACTCTGGCCACCGAAGTCGGTTTCACCACTAAACTCACCCGAGACAAACAGATCGCCCATCATATCAACGGATAACGACTTAGCCCTGCTGAATTCTCCAGAACCGTTCACCAAAGTTGTGAAACTCGTGGCCCACATCCAATTACCCATCGGGTCTGCTTTCGCAACAAATCCTTCGAGATGATATCCAGAGTTGAGGTTTGAAATAATGGTATTTGGACCAGGTGGACCAAATGCAATCTCTCCGTAAAAATAACCGCAAACAAAAATTTCCCCAGCCATACCAACAGTGACGTCGGTGAGTATCGATAGGCCGCCACTGCCAATACTGTGGTCAGCGCTTATGAATCCAGTCCAAGATCCTAGGTCATCCATCATTGCGAGGAAGAATTCACCATATCCAATCGAATTGAAGGGAGAGGATGGAGAGAGCGTATGGGTTCCATAATTCAATGTGGAATTCGTCCATTCCGACATTCCCACAACCCAGCCGCCATTTGGAAGGGCTACGATATGTTCTCCATCTTCGTTGGCTTGACCGGATCCTGAGGCAAGAATTGTAGTGGGTGCAGAACGGCCACTTGTCAAGAACGATTCATGCCATTCGTCAAGTTCTGTAGTTTCCATTTCAGCATTTGAGAACTGTGGCGACGCTACAGAACCAAGCATTATGGAGATGAGGAAGACAGCACAGAGTCCGTTCAAGTGTTGGCGCATGGTTGGGCCATGGCCTTAACAGACATCAAGCCTTTCATTTGGCGTTTGAGCAAATCAAGCCAAATTATCATCAAGTTGCAACAATTCACTATCACCTGCATCGAGAACGCAAATCGTTGAGATACTGAACGGCTTACCGCACGCAACACCAAGTTCTCGATTGACAATCAGGGCTTGATGTACGGTCACTTCGGGATGACGTGCTCGAAGTTCATCGATGTATTCCGGTTGGCAGTTCGCTGCGAGCAAAACAAGACGAGCGTCCCCTCGTGCGCAGGCATCAAGGGTTTGACGTTGTCCAAAAAGTAGGCTCCCTGTTGCGATTGCAGTTTTTAATTGTCGACTTAAATCCATATTTCTTCCTCCATTCTCCACATGTGTTTCTCATGGTTGGAATCATTCCTCTGGGATGTAGAACAACTCAACACTTCCTGTTCCAAGTGAAATCGGTTGTCCAACAATGATGTTCTCAGCAACACCGGTAAGTCGATCGGTTTCGCCAATGATACCTGCCTTTAGAAGATGATTGACTGTAACTTCGAAGGCCGCACGAGCAAGAATACTGTGCTTTGTACCCGAAACACCGTGTCGACCGATTGCTCGTACTTCTCCTTCTGAAGTCATAACATCGGCGACCATCAGCAGGTGGCGAACATCGACTTCAAGTCGAGCGCTGAGGAGCGTGGTTTCAAGTTCATTGATAATGGCTTGACGCGCTGCTTCGATTCCCAGATAGTTGAAAATTTCAATGATGTTGTTGGTGTAGGTCCGGGTTCGGTCAATGGTTTCGATTTCACTGACACGCGAGAGGTTCGAACCAATGGTCGAGAGGTAGTATTCCTCGTTTTTGTCATCGTATTGGACGTTTGCACGCTCAATTCCGGGAACACCTTTGAGCCGGAGGTCACGAATCTTCTCTTCGAGTTGCAACAACATGGTATACGATGGTGGATTCTCTTGCAAATCAGCAAGATCTTCTTCGCTTGAGACACCGGGTATGATGGTCAAAACACCGGGATTCTTGTCTTTGTCAGCCTGTACCAACGTTCGCAATGCACGCTCGAGCTTGTCTTTGACTTCATTACCCGTCATGTTTTTCTGCTTCAGTAGGCCTTTGTTGAGTTTCAAAACCAAGCGTCGTTGAGCAACGTCGGTCTCGATGTTTGCGATGTTGGCTGTTGTGGTAACCTCAAGAGCGGCTGCTAATTTTTGAGCCTCCGTTGAAGAGTTCATTTTTTCACCCTTCAAGCGAATGATCATTGTCGGAGTGCTTGGTATCTTTCTTGCGTCAACAATCTCAATGATACGAGGTAGACCTTGCGTTACGTTGACCGTCGCAACACCAGCATAGTGGAACGTACGCATGGTCATCTGTGTTCCTGGTTCACCAATGGATTGTGCGGTGATGATCCCAGCTGCTTCGAAGGGGTCGATGCTTGCTTTATCCAAAGCATCATATGCGTCTGCGACCACTGTGGCAGCCTGCTTTTTCGTCAATTTCTTGATGTTACGATCGTGGACTGCAACGGTCATGTCGTGAACAATTTTGTCACTGAACCGGTTTGTTCCAAGGTCTTCAATGGCTGCTCTGAGAGACTTGTAGACTGGGTCGTCTGCAAGTTCATCCTCAAACGAACTGATTTTTTCATCCATGTTGTAGGAATCGAGATCTGCCGCAATCTTAGCACGCGAGCGTGTTCTTGTACTCACACGTCGCTTGAGGCGAACGTTGGTTGTAGGCCCGGTAGCTTCGGAGCCAGCAGCACGATTCTTCTTGAGAGCGCCTTCGATGGTGTCTCGAATCGAACCAGCAGTCTCAGAATCAGTTTCGCAAACTTGAGCAATGTCTTGTGCGGAGAGAACCTTGACGTCATCCCACTTTCGATCATTCGCAAGTGTATGAGCGAAGTTCTCAGCGATGCCCAAATCCATGAGCTTCTTCTTGGTTGCACTCTTGACGACCATCAGGCCTCACCTCCATCATGGAATTCTTCGACATCATCCCATGCTCCGAGATCATCTTCGCGCTCTTCCTGTTCGATGCTTTCGCGGGTGTCTTTGGTTCCACCTTGTGTACCGAGGGCACCATCGATGATGACATCGATGTTGAAGGCAGCACCGTGTACGCCACGGCTCGGATCGATTCCATCCTCACCGTAAGAGAACTGAATGATGCGGTTCGCTGTGTTTCGGACCGAAAGCATGTCGTCGTTAAACACCTTCAAATCGTCCATGGCATTAATCAGTCGACGTTGCATGTATCCCGACTTCGACGTACGGACAGCGGTATCGACCAGAGACTCACGACCAGAAACCGAGAGCATGAAGAACTCCGTAGGCTCGAGACCGCGCTTGAATGAACCTGAAATGAATCCACGATCCTGTGCTCCACGTCCACCGCGCTTGAAATGCGGCAGAACCCGTTCATTGTATCCTCGCTCAAGGCGCTTTCCACGTACCTTCGCTTGACCGATTGAACCGGCCATCATGTTGAGGTTGTCCATGGAACCGCGAGCACCAGAAATTGCCATGTTCACTGCAGCGTTGGTCGAGCCGGATTGGTTCAATTCGTCCTTTGCTATGTCACCAGCAGCTTGTTTTCCTTCATCGAGCATAACCATGATGTTCTCTTCAAGAGTTTCGCGCATGGTTCGTCCGGGGCGGGGTTCGTACACCCGCGGGTCGCCCTTAGCTGCTTCAAACAGTTCAAGCTCCTCTTCGACGAGGGCACGTGCAGTTTCGTTGGCTTCATCGATTGCTTCGAGTGCTGTTCGACTCAAATCTTCGTCATCGATACCTGTTGTGAATCCGAGTGAGGTGCAGGCTGCAATCGAAAGTCGAGTAAAATCGTTGAGGAACTGGGCACCTTTCTCCGAACCATTGCTTTGCACAATTGCATCGAGGAGACGTCCGTCTTCAGCACCGATGGCTCGCTTGTCGAGGGTTCCTACGACGTTACCGTCTTTGACGTGAACTTCATCACGGCTCCGAGACATAAAGCGGAGGTTAATGTTGTCAGGAACGATGAGTGAAATGAGGTCTTGACCTCTGAATGCATCATTGCCCTTTTCATCTTTGACGATTTCAGGAAGTGCTCCCGTGTAGTCGATGCTGCCAAGCATTTCAAGACCGTGTGCTTTGGAAACCAAAGTACCTGGGCGAGAAAGAAGGTATGCTCCAGATATGTGATCGTGAATACCGCCAATGACGGCTCCACCGTAGCGAGGTGTCAGGATATGTTCCTGTACGCGCATCAAGATTTTTGCTTCTGCACGGGCTTCTTCGGACTGAATCACGTGAAGGTTCATTTCATCGCCGTCGAAATCTGCGTTGTATGGTGTACAAACTGCAAGATTGAAGCGGAATGTGTGACCTTCCATAACACGGACCTCGTGTACCATCATAGACATCCTGTGAAGTGATGGTTGACGGTTGAAGATCGCCACATCACCATCGATGAGGTGGCGTTCTACTTGCATACCTGGTTTCGGGTTGCCGCGTATGTCAACGGTTGAAAGTCGGTCTTCGATTGGCGTTGGCATACCGTAGTCATCAACAGGGCTGTTGCAGTGAGGACAACAGATGTCCAAATGCTCTGGGAACGGCTCTGGGTCAGGGTTGTCGGCCTGTGCAAGTTCATGCATCCAACGGTAGTGAAGAACTGCTCGCGGGTCCGATTCAGGAAGAGGGTGCCCGTATTCATCTTCACCACGGAGATTTCGAAGCGTGGCTTCATCGTCAACCACGTAAGTGGATTCAGAGATGTGACCGGTTGAACCGTCCTCACCGAGCGGTCGAACTTCACGAACGACCAAACCCGGAAGGAAATTCGGTGCTGGAAGCACCGAGTGGAGGTTGAAGGCTTCACCGTGATAGAGACCTGCTTGATCGATACCACACTCGGGGTTGTGACATCGGAATCCGGCGTTAATCAGTCGACTGCGAGGGTTGATTCGAACGCGTCGGCCGTCTCCACGCACGATGTAATTAACACCAGGGTGAACATCGGGGCCACGGAGAATCATCTGTCGCATCTGCTCACGGTTTCGGAGTGTGACACGGATTGGAACTGTCAACTCCTTAGCGACCTTGACCGGTACACCGACTTCGTTGACCCCGAGGTATGGGTCAGGAGAAATGACAGAGCGCGCACAGAAGTTGACACGCTTTCCAGAGAGGTTCGATCGGAATCGCCCTTCTTTGCCTTTCAGTCGCTGTGTTAAGGTTTTGAGTGTACGTCCCGAACGGTGTCGAGCCGGTGGAACACCTGACGTTTGATTATCGAAGTAGGTGGTCACGTGGTATTGCAACAACTCCCAGAGGTCTTCAACAATCAGCTGCGGTGCGCCAGAGTCGCGATTTTCTTGTAGGCGTTGGTTGATTCGTAGGACATCCACGAGCTTGTGTGTCAAGTCGTCTTCTGAGCGGTCACCACTGTCGAGGGTAATCGATGGTCGCACGGTGATGGGTGGTACAGGTAGAACCTTGAGAACGGTCCACTCCGGCCGATTTTGTTTATCCATGCCAATGAAGATCAAATGCTCGTCAGGGATACTTGCAAGCCATTCTCGTACATCACGAGGATTCATTTTGCGCTCTGTTTCCTTTCCACCGGTACCAATGTTCTCGGTTTTCTCTTTGAACGTGGTTGGCTTGTCCAGTCGAATTTCTCCTTGCGTTTCACCACAGTGCATGCATGTGCGTCTATTTTTACCTGAAGCGACCTTCTCGACTTCTTTTATGATGCTCGAAAATTCTGTTGAACCAACACCGTGCTTGGTGATGATATCTTTGATTCGAGAACGGTAGTAATCTTGTTCAGAGAGTTCTGGATTGGATGGATGCGTCTCTTTTGCTGAGTGCAGGAGCACTTGGCTGCAAGCCTTGCATGTGGATTTCAACGCGGTTTTAATCAGGTTTACAAACCCGATGTGGATGACGGGAAGTTCAAGTTGAATGTGCCCAAAGTGCCCAGGTGATTCGTCGTACTTGCAATTGTCCGTTGGACACACAAGGCCGGGTTCGATAACACCCATGTGGGGGTCCATCAGACCTTGACGGTAGGCATGCCCGTCGTCTTTGTAGGTGTCGGGCGTCTTGACTTCGACAGAAGACATCTTTCTGATTTCAACAGGATCCATCAGACTGAAACGTATTTGAGCAATTCGCTTTGGAATCAATGTGGTTTTTCGACTCATCTTCGGTCCTCCAGTTCTAGTCGCATGGCAACGCCAAGACTTTTCATTTCGTCAAGAAGGAGTTTGAAAGCATACGAGGTTTGTACCTTGTAGACTTCCGCACCATCTCCGTGAACAGGGCTCACGTATGTACGGCGTTTCGGGTCGTACCACGCTATGTGTCCTGATTGGGCACATACGAACATGTCGATTCCATCGGATTCATCGAGGAGACGATCTTTAATCACCATCGAAGCACCGTGTGCAATGAGACAATCACGTTCCATTTCACCAAATCGCAGACCACCTTGTCGTGCACGACCTTCTGTCGGCTGACGTGTGAGAATTTGGACACGACCGCGCGAGCGTGCATGGATCTTTGAACTGACCAAGTGGTGAAGACGCTGGTAGTAGATGCATCCAACAAAGATGTCAGCAGGGTAGGCTTCTCCAGTTTCACCGTTAATCATTGTCTCTCGCCCTGTGTGAGCAAGTCCATTGCGGACCAAACCGTCGCGAAGGCTGCTCTCTTTCTCTCCTCGGAAGGCGGTTCCATCGATTCTACGACCTTCCATAGCACCAACTTTGCCGCCAATCATCTCAAGAACGTGAGCAACAGTCATTCGTGATGGAATAGCGTGAGGGTTGATGATCAAGTCGGGCACGACTCCATCTCGAGTGAACGGCATATCTTCAGGTTCAACAAGCCGTCCAATAACTCCCTTTTGTCCGTGTCGTGAAGCAAATTTATCTCCTACTTCTGGCACCTTGTGACTTCGTACCATAACTCGTACCAAACG
>PBSP01000103.1 GCA_002726845.1 Methanobacteriota archaeon
ACTCGAGCATCATCGCTGTATCCCTCTGGAACGGTTCCAAAGGCAGACTCAAGGATTGGAATTAATGCACTAATGACATCCTTCAATGGAACTTGGGTTGAGTCCATTGTAAGGGTTGTTTGACGCAAGGCGTCCCAACACCGCTCAATGTCTCCCTCAAGGTCCTCGTTGTGCATCCGGCCCCCAACATTCGATATCATCGCTTCAACCTCTACGGCATGCGCTGCACGATTACGCTCGCGTAATTTGAGAGCATCCGCATCATCCGCAGCATCCTTGAGAGCGGAAAGCAGTTCGCCCAGCGTCACGGGCCGGCCTTCTTCCCGTCGTACACGTTCATCGAATAAATTCTCGAGAACATCGTCTGCACCACCTTCCAGGACCGTGTTTGTAAAATGAAATTCAAAGTCATCGTAATCCGTTTCCCATCCAAAATCGAATCCAGCATCCCAATCCTCGCCCGTATCCTGATACTGAATACGTTCGAACAGATGAGACGCTTGGTGATTCAGAACTTCCCATGCCATTCGAATCAATCGACCGCAGGCCGGTAGGTCAAGGGTGTTTGCATGTGATTTTACACGTTTGGTAAATTGACGTAAAAACGATGTCAGATTGATATCCCATGCGTCTTGCCCTTCACTGTTAACCAAAGATAAAACAAGAGCGACACTGCGGTCAAACGGGTCTTCTAGGGTTTGATGTTCGGCTTCTTCTGTTTGTGCAATCATGAGGATACGATCTGCATAAGCATTAATTCCCTCAAGATCGTCATCACCTCCCTGCAAAAGTTGGTCGATGACGTCTTGACGCAAGAACCACTTATCGAGTCCTTGCTGAATCATCATACTCACCTCAATCTTTCAAGTCGATTGTGTCTTCTTGATCTATTTGCTCCTCGGATTCAAGTTCAGAGAGCGCATCAACCAGTGCTGTACGTTCTTCAATATCCTCGTTGGTTTCTGCTGTTCGTTCGGCAAGGGAGGTCATGCTCTCATCCTCTTGCATGTGCTTGAGAAGACCACCTAGACTCGCTGGAGCAGGAAGGGCTTCTGGAACACGAGGCATCTCTGCGAGCGTCGCTTCCTCTTCTTCGGCACGTTGCGCATTTTTGAGCGCAGCGGATTCTGCTTCTTTGAGGGCTTGTTCACCTAGAGCAATTGCTTTTTCCTGGTCGAAATCGATGATTCGGCGACTGCATCCATCACCGCCATGAGTTATTCCGATGTGATGATCTGCGAGTTGTAGCGAAACTTTTCTCAGTGTGACCATAATGAATTGCGCTGCTTTGCTTCGTTCTCGACACATTTTAGCGATACACTCAGCGTTCACGCTGTCGAGGTTCTGATCGACCTCATCGAAGTAATAGAATGGGCTTGGATCATAATCCTGAATAGCAAATATGAGAGCGAGTGCGGCAACGGATTGCTCTCCACCTGAAAGTTGATGGCGCGTAACATTCGAAGACTTGCCCTTCGGCTGAGCCCATAATTCCAAGCCCCCCTTGAACGGTTCTTCCTTGTTTTCGAGATACAGCTCGCCTCTACCACCATTGCTCAGAGACTTGTAAACCGACTTGAAGTTTTCATTGACCTTCTCCAAGACATCAACCAGTCGAACCTTTCGTTGCTCTTCGAGCTGTTCTGCGACATCGATGAGGTGCTTCTTTCGTTCCTGAAGTTTCTTGAAATCACCATCCATCTCATCAAGACGGCGCTGTACAGCGTCGTACTGTTCAATCGCTCTCATGTTGACAGCGCCAAACTCTTCCAAACGTCGTTCAAGTCGACGAATACGTCGATCAATATCGGATACAGAATCCAATACAACCCCAGCGTCTGCGGCTTGAATGCCCATCGAACCCATCTCCAATTCAACATCGTACAATTCCTTGCGCTTTGCTTGAATGGTGCGCTCCAATTCTGTGGAAAGGGTTCGATGACTCCGTGCCTGACTGGATTTCTGAGTGAGCGTTGAATTCAGACTTGCACGTTCTTCAACCAATTCAAGGCGTTCATCTTCGAGGCCCTTATTCTCCTCAAGGAATTGAGCACGTTCTGCTTCCTTTTCAGCGAGAAGTGCCTCATTTTGTTTGGCTGTAGTTTGCAAAGAAGTTACTTGTTCCTTTCGTTCTTTGACCGCAAGGTCGATTTGGTCCAAACGTTCTTTTTCCGTCGAGACTGTTGATGTGAGCAAATTTTCACGATCCGAAATCGAACGCAGTGAAATCTCAGCCGTTGACCGGATGCCCTCAGCTTGGGTTCTCAAAACCGTGCATTCATGCATTCTGTCTTTGAGATGTTGTGGACTTGCATCCTCAAGAGCAGATTGAGCACTTGTTCGAAGGATTTCAGCGTCAGCAACCTTTGATTCAGCATCATCAAGCGATTCCAATTGCTTGCTGGCCAATTCCTCGAGCCGTTGAAGGTCTTGCTTTAGGGCTTCAACGTCACCGATAATTTTCGAGTGAGACTTTTTGAAACTCGCAACCTCTGCACGCAAAGTCTCCCGTCGAATTGCACCCTCTTCATTAGCAAGTTCGTTGATTTGAGCACGCAATGTTTGTTGTTCTTTGCGAACATCAGCAAGCGCCGCTGAGACTGTGTCTGACATGAGACGAAGACGTTCAATTTCTGCGTTCAACCGTTCGACCTCCTTTGCACCTGCGATGCCGCCTCCAAAGCTAACGGACATGCGCTGGCGGGAGCCCCCGATCATGGCACCTCCTGCTTCGGTCACGTCGCCCCGCATCGTAACCAAGCGGACACCCCCCATGTTTTGTCGAGCGATGTCCATATTCTGTACGATCAAGGTGTTGCGCAGAGCGAACTTAATCGCAGTATCAATCCGAGGATCGTACTCCAACAATTCGTAAGCAAAACCAATCACACCTGGTTTTCGAGCAACCATCATTGCCTTTCCTCCTGCGCGACTTGTTGAGAGTTTATTCAACGGCAAAAATGTTGCACGTCCAGCCTTCCGCTGAGCGAGCCACCGTATTGCTTCGGCTGCGACCTCATCCGAATCGACGACCACCGACGTCATCGCTCCACCAAATGCTGTTGCGAGGGCCGTTTCGTGTTCAGAATCAATAGGTGCGCACAATTCAGCAATGGTCCCGATAATGCCCTTAATCTCACCACGGTCTCGAGCCCCGAGTACTGCTGCTGCCCCACCGGCCATCCCTTTCGAATTCGATTTGTTTTCCAATTCCGCCCGGGCCGATCGAAGTTGTCGCTCAGTTTCCGTCATTTTCCGCTCAACGGCTCCTGCTTCCTCCAAAAGGCGCGATTCGGCACGTTCTGCATCCATGATGTCCTGGGCGAGTGTCGAGCGATCAACTTTCTTGCCTTTCGAGGCCTCACTGAATTCCGCTTCTTTTTCCTCAAGTTCAAGACGTGATTCTTCTGCTTTTTCTTGGGCGGTTGCAAGATTTGCTTCAACAAGTTCTGCTTGAGCAGCGGTTCGGTCAACATCTGTTTGGGCTGCAGCAACAGCGTCCTGAGCCTTCCCAAGTGTTGTAATTGCATCACTGAGTGCTCGATTAAGTTCTGCATGATTTTTACCCGAGCCCTCGAGAAGGTTACGAACCTCATTCTCCTCTGATTGTGCTTCATCCAGCATTCTTTGAGCATCCTGCATCTGCTGCTGACTCAATTTGGTTTCTTCCAACAAATCGCTCAGAGCCGTTTCCGCTTCTTTGTAACGCTCTAATGCTTGCTCGCGTTCTTGACCGTCGTCAATATTGGCTTGGAGTGCATCTTCGATGCGGTCTTTATCTCGAGCAATCTGAACGCGTAAATCCTGAATTGCTTTCGACAACCCATCGCCTTCGTCACCAAGAAGCGCATCGATTTGCTTTTGTATTTCACCAATTCGATCATCAAGTTCGACCAATGTCTTGCTTCCTGCCTTGACCTGTTCTTCGAGCTCAGCTGCTTCTTCGACAAAACGCAATTGCTCCGCAATTTGGTGTTCCAACTCCATACCAAGACTGGCAAACATGGCCTGATAGCGTTGCGAGCGGTTGAGGGACAATTCATCGGTGATAGATTGTGCTTTCATGGCGATTTTTCGCTCTTCCTCCAATTCCTGAAGTCGGATTTGTTGTTCTTCTTGCAGCATTCCTATTCTCTCAATAAACGAATCAACACTGTCTTGTTGTTTCTTTGCCTTACGAATTTCATCATCATAGGAAGTGACTCCGGCTACACCGTCCAGAACCTTTCTGCGTTCTACGGGCGTCATTCGAGCAAGACCTGTGACATCACCTTGAAGGACAATGTTGTACCCGTCCGGTCGAGCATTCGCCGCATTGAGCAAACGGTGGAACGATTTTTGTGAAGATTCCTCACCATCGAGTAAATATGTTGAAACGACATTGTCAGAGGCAGTAAGTCGAATCGAGCGAGTCATGCGCACTTCATCATTCTCAAGAGGAAGTCGACGTCTGCCGTTTGCTAACACCGGATTCCCAAATACAAGTGACACCGTGCAATTGCGTGCCGGTTTGTATCCTTCTGCTCCGTTGAAAATAAGCTGTCTTGTGTTTTGCGCCCGAATGGTTCGTGTGGATTTTGGACCCAAAACAAACTGAATTGCATCTCCACAATTTGACTTTCCTGAACCATTGGGTCCTGTGATTGCTGAAAAACCTCGATCAAGAGGGATGATGACCTCGCCGCGGAATGATTTGAAATTCTCCATTTCCAGCGCTTTAAGAAACATCCCAATCCCTTGCCGGCCAAATTGACCTTAGGTCGGATACCGTTCGTCGAGGACATTTAAAGAGTCGGTTGATTATGCGTCGGAGCACTTCGTTTTGAGGGTCGAAAAAATGTGCCGTTATGGTCAGACAACACCCGTCATCCGACACTCTTTACAACCGCCACCTTTGCAGTATGGACAAGTTGCTTTGACTTTCGGGGAGTTTCGTGTTCGAAACGGCATCATGTTCGCATCCCGATCCAACAAGCGGCTGCGTCGAGACAGTCCTACACGTGTTGCAGACATTGAACGAGCCTGCTCGTTGAAGACCTGCTGGACGCGTCGTTCTTTCTCTCGTTCGTACTCCAATCGTTGGTAGTTCTGTTCAAATTCCGACTCCACATATTTTGGCCCACGCATTAACAGCGCACCAATGACTGCAAAGAGAATTTGAACCATCCAATCATTCAATGGCAAAGGAATGATGTCTGCGATGCTTGCTGAGTTCGCAGATGTAGGAAGTATACGAAACCGGTCCATTAGTGCAAGACAGAACAAAACTACGCCTGATACAAACATAATACGTCGAATTCGTTTTGCAAGTCGTGGATCTGAAGGCATCCGAAACCGACCGGCTGTGACGATAAGAACCCCCCAAACCAAGAGAAGAATGTCGGCTGTACCCCACGTCCCCTTCTCACTCAGACAAAATGCAGTACCTGTTTCTCGTATTTCTTTTTCCATTTCAGGAATGGTACACCCGGGGTCGGCGAGCCGCAAGACATCAAGTCGAGCAGTCCCTGCTCCCTCCACAACGTTGTCAGCAACGATTCCGAAATGAACATTTGCGATCACAAAAGCGATTGTTGCAAGGCCGAGCAGAGCAATGAGCTTTCGCAACATGGACAACGGTAGAATCCGGACCAAATAGCCCTATCGATGGGGGAACCGATGTCATCAAGAACAAACAGGTATTGGACGTAACATGCCTCGAGTTCTCATTATAGGAACGGGCATTGCTGGGCTCTTTGCGGCTCTTCGGTTGGCAAACAACGGCATCGATGTTGAAATCATCACAAAGCAGAGACCGAAGGACTCCTCGACGAACTGGGCTCAGGGTGGAATTGCTGCAATCCTTGACAAAACCGATCTCGATGAAATTGACGGCCACATTAAAGATACACTCAATGCAGGAGACGGCCTTTGCGACGAAGAAGTCGTTCGAATGGTAGTGCAGGAAGCGGGGGAACGGATTGTTGATTTGCTTTCCATCGGAGTTGAATTTGAGCGCGATAAAGAAGGAACGTTTCAATTGGCCCAAGAAGGAGGTCATTCTTCTCGACGAATCCTTCACGCAAAAGATGCAACAGGGAGAGAAATCGAACGAGCCCTCACCACAGCTGCCCAAAAACACGAACGGATTACGATGCGCCCCAACACACTCGCAATTGATTTGATTCAGCGACAACACAAATCTCCTGAAAAGGGCGTATGCGGTGTTTGGGCGCTCGATCAAGAAACAAATCAGGTTGAAACCATTCAGGGAGATGCAGTCGTACTCGCCACGGGAGGTGCCGGTCAGCTCTGGGAAAAAACCACCAACCCTTCCGTATCGACTGGAGACGGTATTGCAATGGCCTATAGAACGGGTGCTTCAATCATCAATATGGCGTTTGTTCAGTTTCATCCAACCGCACTTATGATCGAAGGTGAACGCCCTTTCTTGATTACGGAAGCACTGCGAGGTGAAGGTGCGGTTCTTCTCGACCATGAAGGCTACAAAAAATGGAAATCAACCAACGAAGAAAGTCCTTCAATGCACTCCTTCACACTCAAGGCATCACCGCTTGGCTCGATGTCAACCCGAGATGTTGTGGCTCGAGCCATCGATCAACGTTGCGCTGAATCCGGCGAATCGCACGTGTATCTCGTAACAGAGCATCTCGATAAACAGCATTTAGACGAACGCTTTCCAATGATTTCTGAACGTCTGAAAGACAACGGCCTTGAACTTGGAATCGACCCTCTCCCCGTTGCACCTGCAGCACATTACATCGTTGGAGGCATCGAAGTAGATGAAATTGGATCTGCAATTCTCAAAGACTCCAAAAATCCGATACCAGGGTTGTATGCCATTGGGGAAGTAGCTTGTACAGGGATGCATGGCGCAAACAGGCTCGCCTCAAACAGCCTCCTGGAAGCGGTTGTTTTCGCTCACCGTTGCTCGACTCACCTCATACAAAACGGCCTTTCTCAGGAACCAACCGCTCCGGATGGTTGGCGATCAGAAGGTCTTGATGAACTCAAAGAACACGGCCCTATTGCCCACGATAGGGCTGCACTGAATCAAACCATGCGTTTTGAGGTAGGTGTTTCTCGACGTTTCTTGAGATTGCAGCGAGCAATTCGGCGTCTTCGGTTGTTGGAAAAAGAGATCGATACCATTTGGAAATCAAGCCTTCCCTCGCGAGAAATCGTTGAGTTAAGAAACATGATTTTGGTAGGAATACTTGTGGCTGAAGACGCCAATCGGCGTGATGAAAACAGAGGACTGCACTACAACAAAGACCTTGTTAGAGATGACGAATAACGGACGCAAGCATCTCATTGAGAGGCGTAGGGATGCCGAGGATTTCGCCCCGTCGACAAATTTCTCCATTGAGCGACTCGACCTCCGTTTCCCTGCCTGCTCGAATGTCTTGCAACATTGAACAATAGTTCACTCTTGTTTGTTCAAGAACGGTTCGTAATCGATCAACAAGCACTTCGTCATTCTCAAGTTTGACGCCCTCCAATCGGGCAACTTTAGCCCCCTCGAGCATCACTGAAACGGATGCTTCAAACAATGCAGGCTCGAGCAAGGCGCCGTTCTCCTTTCCGAGCAATCCAGCCAATGGATTGATGGCGATGTTGAGCAACATCTTGTTCCATAGCAAAACTGCGCCATCCGCAAACCAATGCGGATTGAGATTTGCATCGTGAAGGACTTCAATCAATTCCCTCACAGATTCTTCCGAGTGTTGATACACAAATGGACCGATTGAGATTTTTCCTTTCCCTGCCCAATGAACGGTACCGGCCTGAGGCCTGTAGGCCCCATGTGTTGTTGTGGCAGCAAGGACCCTATGAGCTCCAAACGCATGGACCAACCGCTCCTCGTGACCCAATCCATTGGACAGCGTGCACACAAATCCGTCGGTATGGAGTATGTGCTTTGCTACAGAGAGATGTTCATCAAAGGTTGATGACTTGCCCGTCATTATGACTACGTCACAACAACCTCGCACAGATTCGGGTAGTGGATGCTCGGCTAGAAGCACCTCCCATCGCTGAGAGGATGTCGTTTGCGATTGAATTCCCTCAACAATCAAACCTTCAACCGTAAGATGGGCAGCATGAAGGCCACGCCCGTAGAGAAGGAGATCTGTGGATGTGGTCGAAAGACATCCGGCGAGTAGCGAACCGATTGAACCTGCACCAACAATGCCGATTCTCAAGATTCAACCTCCATGTAGGCTCCAAATGTGATAAGAATGGCGCCGTCCTGATGCGTTAGTTGGTAGGTGTTGACCTCAGAATTCGGAACCATGAGGGAGAAATTGTTCCAGCCAGAATTCAACGTATTGGGCAACGCACTGAGATCCCATTCGACATTCCCAAACGCAGCATGGCGGAAAACGACTTCATCTTCATTACTGTTGAAAAGGGTCAACTCAAGTTGACTTGAATCGGCGGTCATCGGCACATCCCACAATCGTATGGCTTCCTCGTTGTGATGAAGTATAAGATCAGGCCCTTCTTGGACGATAAATTTGGTTGTTGTGTAATCATCTTGATTGCAGAAGACATACGTATCTTCTCCGAATTTAACCTTGAGACGCTGGCCCTCGCTTATTGAGGCTGGTACTTTAAAATCGTCGAGGATGCTCAAATCCCATGTCCAATTCAGATCTTCGCTACCAGGAGGAAGGAGTCTGTAACTTTCCTTACAGGATGTTGTGTTTTCTTGATACATCGTACCATTGGCATCAAATGGAGCGCCCCAAGGCTGATGTTGATCAATTAACCAACCTTCAGATGAAGAAACAATGTGGTCCCACGTCGGATCGTAGTTGACAACGAAAGAGGAATTACCCAATGTGAGGTTGCGAATCATGGATTGGACGTTCAATGGAAGCGCTTGGTCGACACCGTCCAAACAAATTTTTGTGTCTTCTGATGTGAGTGTCTGGGTCAAACCAGCCTGTCCCTCCAGCCAGAGGTATGGAAGCCATTCATCTCCCAAATCTGGGAAGGATATGTTTGCTGATTGCCCTTTTTCAACATGTACGTCAAGGCATGCATGAACGGAATCGATGCTCCGGACATGGTACCATTCAGTACCTAGAGAGGCATTGATGTTCGGTAAAATTGTACTGCGTTCAACGTATGAGTGTGCTTCATCAAAGCGAATCTCGACCTCATATTCGACAAACGAAGGCTGATGGGTTGTGTTTTCATGGTTGAACAGAAGTTCGATGGAAACCGATTCATCAGGCTTTAGAATACCTTCACAACCTTGACTCACACAAGAAAGTTCGGATGTCCACAATGAATCACCAAGAATTTCTTGGGAAACCGAATACGAGTAATCGAGCATCGATGGATTTGTCAACGTGATGTATGCTGATGCATTCCATTGGTCAGATAGCTCAGCATAGGAATCGCTCTCAAACGAATACGTCGCTTCAGCGTCCCACCTCTCGATCGGTTCGATTGGAAATTCTGGAGGCAGAGCGAGTAAAATTGCAGCAAAGAGGATGATTCCAAGACGGCGATGCGTATCCTCATCGAGCGGCCGATCACCGTCAAGCATCATTGGAATACGCACATCACTGCCCATGAACAACAGCAGAGGTATAATTACCGATAAAATCGGAATCCATATTGTAAAACCATTGAAGGCGTTGAAAATAAAGAAGGCAGCAGTAATGAGAATCATAAACATGAGAATCTGTGTTCCTGAACTTCGTGCCTCTTCAAGCCCCATCCGAGCGACGAGCAGTCGGCCACCAGGGAAAGTAGGGACGGGAAGCATCAACAACCATCCAACGAGCGTCAAGAAAGCCGCAGCAAAGAAAAATGGGTGGCTCCAATCGAGGTTCTCGGTCGATATCGGTACAAATGCTGCGAGCAATTCAAACAGGAACGGAGCGTTTGCACGATAAGGCTCTTCGGTCACAAGGTAGGAGTCCGTGGTCAAAGCAAACCCAAGCGTCCAAAACACGAATCCTGAAACAATCATCACAATTGGAGCGGATATTGAGGCCCATGCAAGAGATATGCGATCTGTCCATGGTCTGGCGTCCATCCGCGGGAGTGTCGGTATGAAAAAGATACCAAACGGCCAAATGAAGAACGATGTCGACAATCCCGAGAAGAGCCAAATGATGACTGAGGGGTCAGGAATTGGAAGGATATGCCCACTCCGAACCCCAAATTTTGCTGAAATCCGAACCTGAATAAAGGACGCCAAGAGCAGTGAAAACAGTATAGGGAGGGCAAAACCAAGTAAGGCATCAACATAAACGGAATCTGAAAACCATCCGTACTCGGGCCTCCCTGTATCCATCCATCGAACCGCAGAGAGAATTAGAGTTATCAGCGAAGCCGTCCACATGTAGAGATGGATTCGTGAACCTGGGAATTGTCTGTGAGGAAGTGGGAGTGTCGTCAGTTGATTCGTATCGCCACGTCGAAGACGCGCCATCCAGCCCAATCGTTCGAGATATCCGTTCAATTCTTCCAGATTTTCATCGAGTTGATCCGATTCGACTTCCCATGTTGGCCACAAACCACCGGTATGGGCGCGTACTGTTAGATATCGCTGGACGATGCCTTCAAGCAGGTCTTTCTGATTCCACGCTTCTTTGTGGATGCGTAGTGGATTCAAGTTTTCTTCATCCACATCGGTCATCGAATCAGGTCCCCTTAGGTGGAACTGGACACCACTCCCACATCAATCATGCCCTTTTTTCAGGGCAGGGAGAAAATCACTTGTTTTTGAAACGCTTGAGACGGAACGTCTCTTCACGTTCCATTTCTTCCAGCCTAAGTTGGATGAAGACTTTCGCTTCTTCAAGCTCCGGTATAACCTTGAACTCAAGTGCGTTTACTCGACGTTTGGTGGCTTCTATCTCCTCCAAAAGGCGTTTCAAGGTTGCTTCCATTTCGGCAGCCTTGACAATCTTTTCAATCAATTCACTGAAACTGTCGCTCGCCTCATCGATGTACGGCGATGAACCGATGAAACCAACTCCGCGTTCAGCAAAGGTTGACTTGAGATTGGTTCCACTAACGCTTGGAACGACTACGCCCATGATGTTCCTTCGCTCGACTTCAACCTCGGGATGTGCGCTGTTCGCAATAGCGGCGGCTCGTACTGCCAGACCACCCTCGATTGCATTTGCGAGATCTATTCGCTGCTTTGCCAATCGAAATGCTTCAGTAATTTCACGCTTCGCTTCAATCATTTCTGCGAGAAGTTGACGGAACTCATGGAAGAGACCGTCACGTTTCATCTTGAGCAACTTGTAACCGTTCTTGGTTTGCTTGATGCGCCCCTTGAGTTTAATCAACTCGCTCCGGGTTGGTTTGATGTCAAGCGCCATGATTTCACCTCAGAATTCAAGCTTTGTTGTCAGGATGGTACTTCTCAATCCACTTCTGGTCAAGACGAACAAGGTACTTGGTGTCGATGGATGACATCAGCTCCCAACACAGGTCAAGGGTTTCATCAATGGAACGATCCTCATCACGAGATTGGCGTAGGAAACGGTCTTCAAACACACCTGAGAAATCAAGGAGTTGTTTGTCACGTTCATTCAGTGCGTCCTCACCGACAATTGCGACAAGTCCACGAAGTTCACGCCCTTGAGCATACGCAGCATACATCTGATCCGAAACGGATTTGTGGTCTTCGCGTGTTGTATCAGCGCCAATACAGGAACCCATCAACCGAGAGAGCGATGGAAGGACGTTAATCGGTGGGTAGATACCTTGCTGATGGAGTTCACGCGAAATAACGATTTGTCCTTCAGTGATGTACCCTGAGAGGTCAGGAATTGGGTGCGTAATGTCATCACCGGGCATGGTAAGAATTGGGAACTGTGTAATCGATCCCTTCTTGCCCTTTACAATTCCCGCACGCTCGTAAAGCATTGCAAGATCCGTGTACATGTAACCAGGGTAACCGCGTCGACCAGGTACTTCTTCACGTGCTGCACCAATTTGGCGAAGCGCGTCGCAATAGTTGGTCATGTCTGTGTAGATAACGAGGACGTGGTAATCGTGCTCAAAGGCAAGGTATTCAGCTGCGGTAAGTGCAAGACGCGGGGTAATGATTCGTTCGACAGCCGGGTCGTCGGCAAGGTTGACGAACAATGCAGCGTTCTCAAGTGCACCGGTTCGCTCGAGGTCCGAACGGAAAAAGTTGTACTCTTCAGCAGTGATACCCATTGCACAGAACACCACAATAAATTGCTCATCGCTTCCCTTCAATTTCGCTTGTCGGGCAATTTGCAGCGCAATATCGTTGTGTGGAAGACCGGAAGCCGAGAAAATTGGCAACTTTTGTCCACGAACAAGTGTGGTACAACAATCGATTGCAGAAATTCCTGTCTGGATGAAATCGTGAGGACTTTGCCGGCTAAATGGATTGATTGCAGCACCGATGATGTCCGCATTTTCTTCTGCAACAATGTCAGGTCCACCGTCTCTGGGACGACCTGCCCCATCGAGAATACGACCGACAAGGTCTTTGCTTACCGGGAGCTTAAACACGTCTCCCATGAACGTAACACCTGCAGTTCGATCAATTTTTGCAGTCCCTTCGAACACTTGAACGATAACTAGGTCGTCCGAGGTGTCAAGAACTTGACCGTTCTTAATGCTTCCATCGGCCAGTCGGATGGTTACAATTTCACCAAATGCAACCGGTTCGGTCTTGTTCAAGAAAACTAGTGGTCCCTTAACGTCGGTAATGGTTCGGTATTCTTTTCCTGTCATGATATCACGTCCTAGTTGTCCTCCACAGTTGCACCAATCTCATCGATCATGGTTTTCACCATGTCATCGATGGTGTCGATGTATCCTTTCTCAAATCGTCCACGCATAAGTGCGGTTCGTGCTGGAACGTTGACAACATCGTTGAGTTGTGCACCAGCAGCCATCGCATTCTTGGCAGCTTCTTGGAAACTGAGAATGGCCTTGGACATGGAGTATTGCAAATTGATGTCACAGTACGCATCAACATCGTGGAATCCGTTCTGTTGCAAGAAGAATTCACGAATCATACGTGCAACTTCGAGTGTGAGTTGTTGATCAACGGGTAGGGCGTCTGAACCAACAAGTTGAACAATTTCCTGAAGTTCTGCCTCAATTTGCAGCAAACCACTGATTTGAGTTCGTATCTCTGGGAAATCCTGTGCGATGTTGTCACGGAACCATTGATTCAAACTCTGTGGGTAGAGTGAATACGAGTTGAGCCAGTTGATAGCGGGGAAGTGGCGTTGCCGAGCAAGACCCGCATCCAATCCCCAAAACACCTTAACGATTCGAAGGGTACCTTGGGAAACAGGTTCAGAAATGTCACCACCGGGTGGACTGACCGCCCCGATAACGGTAACCGATCCATCATCCCCATTCTTGGTCTCGACACGACCGGCGCGTTCGTAAAACTCAGCGATTCGAGAAGAGAGGTAAGCTGGGTAACCTTCCTCACCGGGCATTTCTTCCAGACGGGAAGAAATCTCACGCATCGCTTCAGCCCAGCGAGAGGTTGAGTCCGCCATCAAAGCAACATCGTAACCCATGTCACGGAAGTACTCAGCAATGGTAATTCCAGTGTAGACAGATGCCTCACGTGCTGCGACAGGCATGTTGGACGTGTTGGCGATCATAACCGTTCGATTCATCAACGGCTTACCGGTATTCGGGTCGATCAGGTGAGGAAACTCGTCCAATACTTCGGTCATCTCGTTTCCACGCTCACCACAACCGATGTAAACGACAATTTGAGCATCGGAATACTTCGCAAGTGATTGTTGTGTGACCGTCTTCCCTGAACCGAACGGCCCTGGAATACCTGCTGCACCGCCTTTTGCAAGGGGGAATAGGAAGTCGAGAATGCGCATACCAGTAATCAGTGGCGTATCTGGAGCGTACTTTTGACGGTAAGGACGAGGTGTTCGCACCGGCCACTTCTGCATCATTTGTATTTCAGATCCGTCTTCCAATGTGCATACCGTTTCTGTAACATTGAAATCGCCCGATTTGATGTTTTTGACTACGCCACTCATGGTCGGAGGAACCATGATTTTGTGAACGATGGTTTCGGTTTCTTGGACATGTCCGATTACTTGCCCACCTTCAACAGCAGCACCTTTTTCGACAACGGCTTCAAACGTCCATTTCTTTTCAAGGTCAAACGCATCAGCATCAACTCCACGAGTGATGAACACACCCATGACTTCTTCCAACGTTGGCAGAGGTCGCTGTATACCGTCATAAATCTGGGTTAGCAAACCAGGTCCAAGCGAAACCGATAGAGTCTCGCCCGTATTGATGACCGGTTCGCCGGGTCTGATTCCTGATGTGTCTTCGTACACTTGGATGACAGCTTTCTCACCGTGCAATTCGATAACTTCTCCCATCAATCCTTCATCGCCCACGCGGACAACGTCGTACATTCCTGCGCTCATTCCCGTTGCGGTAACCACAGGTCCCGAAATTCGGTAAATTACTCCTTCTTTGCTCATGCTCTTTTCCTCCATTTTGGAACATCATTTCCATAGGTCGACTCCAATTGCTCGTCGAATGGTTTCTCGGAGCGTGTTGTCTTCATCCGTACCGATTCCAAGAACCGTCGGCGAGACAGAACCGGATAATTGCGAGCGCAATCGGTCCGGCAAGGATGCAAGAACTGCGGAGTCAACAACAACAATTCCAACATCCTTTGAATTGAGAAGGTCTCGAAACACTTTGATGCGTTCCTCTTCACCTTCTGGACTGTAAAGATTTGAAATTCCAGCAAGCTGGAATCCAAGTGTAAATTCTGGTGATCCTACGACTGCAATTTCCATGTTTTCACCTCATAGAATGTGAGCCTCTAGAATTTCAGGCGGTAAACCTGCAAATCGGCCACGAACAATCATTCGAAGGTCGGTAACCTCCTTGACTTTCATAGCGATGTAGTAAACGATAGGTAGTGCAGAGACAGGATGGAGGTAGCTCATCTTTTGCATCTGCATGTATTCTCTAGCGTGCAACCATGTAACGACTGCATCGAGCGAACGTTCTTTTTCTGAAGTTTCAAGTGCCTCTTCAAACCCAGCAATGTCAAATTTTGCGTTGTTTCTCAGCACATCCAGCATTGCACTCCTTCCGCCGTTTGCAATCGACGACAAGGCTCGTTGTGGCATCAGACGACCGCCTGGAACAAGTTCCTCGTAGAGTGCGTTCCCTTCGATTCCAAAGGCAGCTGCTTCAAGGACGTTCAATATGTTGCGGTGATCGATTTCTGTCGCCAACACAGTCCTCAAGTAACGTGCATCGTTTCCACTGTATCCCAATGCTTTGAGAGAAGAGGCAAAGTAATGACGATCCAAGGCGTCTTCATAATGGGTGAGTCGAGCATCTTCTGGAAGGTTGAGCAACGCTGAACCGAACGATTTGCGACGCATCTGTTGTGCAGCAGAGCGAAGATCATCTGAGCTTTCGAGGATTTTTATCCACGGCGTGTTGATATCGTTCAAATCCGGAAGGATGTCCTTGCCGATCTTTTCCGCTTCGATACCGTTTGCCACAGCACGCAGAATTGCTTTTGCGTTTTGATATTCGTACCGACTTGAATAAATCTCGACGACCTTACGAACCTTGCCCTTGCAAAAAGAGAGAATGTTCTCAAGTTCATTCTCAAGATTGTGGGTTAAGGCAGCTTCGACCAAGTCACCACCTGAGTATCGCGAGGCGTAAAGGTTGATTTCATTTTGATAACCGCTTTCCGCAACCGTGTTCGTCAACTGGTCTGGCGATTGATTGATGAGTTGTCGCAATCGGGCTTTGTCCATCAACGCTTGCCGCCGAGCCTTTGCTCTTGAGGCTACGTATGGTACATTACCCGAAAACATAATTCATCCCTCATCCAAACAGTGTTTCATTTATTGCAGCGCGCTCATCAGTCCAAGTTCGCTCGAGAAGTGAGTCGAATCGGAAATCAAACGATACGGAGCCGTCAGCAGCTTCCATCATGAAGCCACCCAGACCATCGATTTCATCGCCGATGGTTCTGGATCCCGCCTCTTTCTTCAGTGCAGATGCATCGATCGAAACAGGACGAATAACGAAGTCTTTCCCAGAAACGCTGTCAGCACGCTTGAGCAGGGATTTGAGGAGTGTTGCACGTCCTTTCATCCCAGGATCAGCGAGTTGCGCCTTTGCCGCATCATAGGTGGCATCGAGGACGCCACGTCGTGCGATGAGCAATTCTTTCTGGTTGCCTTGTCGAGCACTTGCGACCATCTCTTGCGAGATTTGGCTTGCTTCGCGCTCGGCCCGGGTTTGGGCTTCATCACGGATGGACGAAGCCTTGGCTTCGGCTTCCCCGACAATGTTCTTTGCTTCTGCTTTCGCTTCTTTGACCATTGCTTCCGCCTGCGCTTCCGCAGATGCAGCAATGTCTTTTGCAAGTGTTTCAAGTGTCATAGTTTCATCTCCTTAGGTCAAACAGAACGTGTCTGTTTTGAATCCAAACTTCAGAGGAAGAGTGGCAATGCACCGAGAATAACAATCGACTCAGGGAGAGCCGTGAAGATGAGTGCAGGACCGAATTTGGATCCGTCTTCTGCAATCATTCCGACAGCAGCGCTACCGATAGCGGCCTGGGAAATTCCAGCACCAACAGCAGCAAGTCCGAGAGCAATACCTGCTCCCATGTACTTGCCCCAGTCATCGTAGACGCCATCATCAGTAGTATTTGCTTCAGCGGATACGCCCTGAGCGATCAGGACGAGTGCGCCGAGTACAATCATCATTCGTAGGCTTGTTTTTAGGGTATTCTTGTTCATTTTTTCTACCTCCATTTAATGTCCAGTGGACTATGCATTCCCCTCCACGTGGAGAGGTTGGCCACCGAGCGGGGAGAAGACCCTGCCGGAGCCATCGTAAAACTTACCCATCCATTCCACAAAGTGGAGACGGGCTGCGTGAATTGTAGGTGAAAGGAGTCCAAGTGCGATTGCAAAAGCTTGGATACCGATCCAGAGGAGGAAGAAGACACCAACAAGCAGATAATCCCCTGCTGAAAATGCGTCGACCATGG
>PBSP01000104.1 GCA_002726845.1 Methanobacteriota archaeon
CAAATAACCGGGGGAACAGGTCAGGCCGGGAACGGAGCATCCCTACCTGGGGCCATGGGTGCTGTGGGGATCCGGGACGGAGAAAGTGTGTAGATACGGCCTGTGCGTACGAGCGTCCACCCGAGGATTCCCACCTAGATGTCAAAAACAACGTCAGAATACCATCCAGGTCCTTCGAACGTCGGAACTTCCGCCCATGGTGAGGCCAAAATTTCTCCTTGAGCGACTTGGTCCACAATCAAATCGTATCGGGTTACTGCCTTGATTTCTACTTCTTTTTCTACGTCCCTTGACGGAACCCATGAAACTTGAGCCTGAAGTTGAATATCGTCTTGATTTTCTTCAATCTTAACCGAACAATCAACCAACCATTTTTGTTCAACTTCATCCATGTAGAGAACCTCTTCCAGCCATTTGACAAGAAGCAAACCATTCATATCATCATGGATGGGAACGCTACAGGTCCATACCGAAGTGTGCCGAACCGAATCGGTGGACACGGCTTTGGAGAGCAAATAATTCTGCATTCCTGTTGTGGTTTCCTCGAAAAGCCTCGATCGTGAAGAACCAAATGATCGCAATCCGACATCAGCAGTGGTGGGCCTTGGCCAAGAACTCAAGACATGCACCTCAGCGTTTGGAGACTTGAAGAGACCAAGCGATTTCACCAATTCTGTCGATCATATCATCAAGACGAAGAACAAAGCGATCTGTACGGTCTGCAACAAGAATGCATTCACTCGCAGCATTAGCGATGTGTGCGGTTTCTTCGACTGTAAGGCCAAGCGTAATTGCCGTGGCTACCGCAACAGCTGCAGCATCGATTAATCCAATCATTTGTCGAATTTCTTCGAGCATGCATTGAACGTGAACTGTTTCAGTACTTCTTGAGTGAATGGTTACACCGTCTTGACCTTCGAGGATAAGCAAGTGATTCCAATCGTTTGTCTCAAGCAACATCGATGCGGCTTCTGCACCTGTTGCTGCTCCCAGTCTCCTTCGCATCAATTCCAATCCTTTGGATTGGAACAACACCCAATCAACGCCTTGCGTTCTATGCAGTCCAGTTAATTTTGGGTCGGCGATGATCGGCACGTTGTGTTTTTTTGCAGCTGCAATCAGTTTTTCGGCGCCTTCATCGTCCAAGACACCCAATCCATAATCAGAGAGGATGAGGCAAGAAGAATTCGGAATGCTTTCAACGGTGCGTTGAATCAAACTGTCAAGTGCGGGATTGGGGATGGGCTCATCGTCTTCGATGTCCCAGCGTAAGAGCAATTGCTCGCCTTTTATGAGTCCCTCGCGAGCACCTAGAAGCCTTGTTTTTACAGTGGTAGTCCGTTCCTCAAGCACCGCAATCCCAGAGGTTTCTACGCCTTCTTCTTCGAGCATTTCAAGTATCGCCAGTCCAGAATCATCGTCCCCAACGACACCATGCAAATGGCTCTTCAAACCGAGTGAATCCAATCCTCGGGCCACGTGTGCAGCAGCTCCAACATCAACATCTCGAGAGGTTTCCTTCAATACTGGAACAGGTGCTCGGGAATTGAGGTTGTTTGCAAAACCATGAATGTAACAGTCCATCATAATGTCTCCAACAAGCAGTACTTTTGAAGGCTTGATGTTTCTCAAACCCGATTGAAGTTTTTTCAAAGCATCGTGAACTTTCGCATCATCATCGCTCATACCCATATTTCATCCCTCAATTGCATCTTGTAATTCTGCGAGTATCATCGCGTGTTCTTGTTGGCTTATTCCTGTCTCTTCTCGCAACGTCTCAAGCATTGCTGACTCGTCATTTGTGATGACTCCATCGATCAAGGCAGTTTTTAGGACAGAGCGATAAGCATCATGTTCTGGTGGAATGTACGGTTGTAACAAGGCTTGATTGAGGATACGCACATGCGTGTCCTCATCAATGTCAAATGCGATTTTTACTGTTTTCAAAAGGGCTTCCTCTTCTTCAAGAATGACCCCATCAACAAGTGCTTGTCGCAACATATCGAGATATATTTCTTCAGGTGGCGGGGCGTTTGTCTCCCGACGCGCTTCATTGGACAGACGTCGTACGCGTTCTGGATGCATTCCAAGAAAATCGACAACTTCGTTGAGCAAAAGCTGCTCATCTTTGGTAATTCGACCATCCTGCCAAGCTCGAGCGAACATCCTTCGTACCAATGCTTCACCGGCTTGAGCATCGAGTGAAGCAGAGCCTTCGGGATGCGATACTGGTGACAAGACTGGATTGGCATGGACAACGAGGTTTTCATCAACGTGGGCAAGGGTTTCAAGTGTTTTTTGTGAACTTGTGGTAAGTGATTCCAAGAGGACTGTTTTACCGTCTTTTTTCACTGGCGTTGACGCTACCTGATTGAGTACCGACTGTGCTCGCTCTCTACCTTCTGGTGTGAGCGAGTAAACCCTTCTGCGTTGTCGGGCACCGGGTACATGGCGGCTTGTGGTGTCGATGAAATTCTGCTGTTCCAAACGTTTTAGCGTTCGAGGTACGTGTTTTCTTTGCACGTGTACAGCTGCTGATATTCCTGCCTGTGTGAGTTCCATTGGCGCTTCCCAGTTGTTCTCGGGCAGTTGGTGATCGAGCAGGTGAAGCAACGTCCTCTCCTCTGTAGTCAACGTTCCTAAGAACCCGTCAACCATGATGCTCCCCGTGCTATTTGTCACGGTGGTAGTCCTTAGGACAATCGGTCATCGACGCAACAATATGGGGGGAATCTCACCTAGCATCATGGTCCGACAACAACGAAAGTTCAAGCCGAGGGCACGGACAACGAGGGCCATCAAGTTCGAAGGAGATGAAGACAGCAATCTGAAAAAGAATCAACCGCCAGTCGCAGATGGAGCGTACTGGAAAATTTCACCACCACTTTCGACGCGTCTCTTCGAAAAAAGTGCTTTAGGCCATCGTAATGATGACGGCTCAATCACGTTAACGGCTTCTGAAGTATTGTTTTGCCATTGGCATCGACATGTTCCTCTTCCGAATGAGCACTGGCTGGAGGAAGAACTTCAGAAGAACCCACGACTGATTTATGAGGCCATCATAATGGATTCAGGGAGAAACGGAGGCGAGATGATTGTGCCCTCTACCCATCGTCCTCAAATCAAGCATCATCTTGCATGGGGGGTTCGGTGGCACAGAGATCGCAACCACTTGAAGGAAATGCCTCAGGCATCAATATCCATAGCTGCAACACACGATGAATTGGATTGGGATGAGTTGCTGGATTGGTGCGTAAAAGCAAAGCAAATGAATGTTGATGCTGAATTGTTTGTCATCGACGAAGAACTTGATGTCACGATGTACAAGTTAATGTTGATCGAACCAAAGGGTGATAGGATGACATGGGATGATTTGAATCAAAACCAAAAAGGTGAATTTATGGAGTCTTGGAGCAATCGTACCAATACAGATCACGGAAGTTACGTGCGTCATGAGCAACCTTGGGTATGGAATCAAATTGGTATCGAACACATGTCTGGTAGAGTACTTCGTCAAGAAGAGAATACATACATTCAACAGATGATCAATGAGGAAGAAGAATCAACCTCTGATTCGCGGATTATGCACGATCTGCTCGCACGGGGGTTGCTGCTACGACCTGGGTTCAAGTACGGATGTCGGTGGAGAGGATATGATGGAGATTTGAATGAATCACACGCTCCTTGGTTGATTCAACCGCGTGCCGAGGCGGCAACCACCTGGCAGGGTGTGTGTCTAAGTGTAAGACTTGCAGAAGGTGTCCACAAACAATGGGTTTGTGGCATTGAAAGCAACGGTGAGTGGAATTACTTGCGCATTCAGCGTTGGTTGCCCGGAAAGAACTCATCCACAGAATAATCGCTGTCGTGTTCTTGGTCGTTCTGATTGGGACTGTTTGAAAAAATGGATGCGAGGAACCAAAGCGCAAACAGGCCAAAAAAAAGCGACAAAGTATTCGCTCGATTCCCTATTATTGGGGTATCATCATCATCCATCGCTTTCAGTTCCACATCAACCTCCCATCGCTCACCATTGAACGATTCAAGATGAAGGGTTCCCAAAACATACATGTTGTTGCTCAACAATCCGTTCGGTTCGATCAACAGTTGTATTGTGCCTTCTCCTTCTTTAATCTGCACAGTTTGTTCTGGAGCAGTAATCCTGGACAGAGGTCCTTCGACATGGATTGAAAATTCACCAGATTCCGAGCCCGTACCAAAATAGGGAATCAGTAATTCTGTTGGCTTATCGACGTTGATGGTTTCTTTGACTGTCATTCGTTCAGGTAGCGGGATTGTACCAAGGGTCGTAATGGTTGTTTTGATATCAAAGGTATCGTTGTTGCATCGTATTGTGCCTGAGAACGTTGCTGTTGATTCCAACATCCCCGCTGAAGAAAATTCTCCGTAAAGGGTCGGGTTGTAACTCGTAGCGTTTTCAAACAAAAGAGTCCTTCCATCGGTTCCATTCAGTTCTCCCCAACATTGAACATTATCATCGACATTGTTAATCTGAATCGGTAGAGATTCACCTTGCAATAATGTGTATCCAAAATTGGCCAAATCAATGTCAACATCAGGAGTGCACATTTCTGAGTGAAATTCTATTTTCCATTGCCCTTGGTCTCCGACAATACGTGCGTACCAGGGAACCAATACACCATCATGGTCCCGTATGAGGATTCCCCGTTCTCCAAACTCATCTCCTGGCTGGAACAAATCACTGGCAACTCCATCGTTGATGCCTTTGAGTTGTTCTTGACCGCCATCAGCTTCAATGGTTTGCAGATACGGCCTGCGTTGATCGATGTTCATTGCATTGTGCGCAGTATCGCCCGCATCTTTGTCTTCGAGAAGAACAAGTACGCCTTGGCCAGGAAGGGATTGATCAAATCCTCCTTGCGATCGCTTTTCAATCCACAAAAATTCATTTTGACCAATTTCAACACGAATACGCTCACCACCATCCGATCTTGCATTCAAATCGATGCTTGGTCCGATACAAGGTGCGTTTGAGTTCGTTGGCCAATCTAAAATCAGGTCATGTGTCGGCCCATGCCCAATACTTTCCATTGTTGGTCCGGTTGGCAGTGACGGAGAATCTCCGCCAGCATTCCAGTTTCCGCTTGCCATAATGTCCCATACGCCAATCCCCTTCCAGGATCCTGAATAACCAGAGTCGTGCACAGGATACAAATCGAATGCCCCGAATTGATGCATCATTTCATGCAAAATCGTACCGATCCCATTCATGCCGTGCCTCATTGATGACATGGTATAATGCTCAAAGACGTAATCTCCTTTTTCCAACGGCTCAGAGAAGGATGTAAAGTGCGACCAAATACGGTTACTGGAGCCGCTACTTTGTTCCTGTGCTAGTGTAGAATGAAGGATGAGGAATCGATCAACAGTACCATCTTGGTTGAGATCATAGGATTCATAGGTCGTTTTCTGCAGCGACTTGACCGCAAATTCAGCAAGCGTTGCCGGCAAAAATTCCGTACCGTCTCCGTAATCGCGCCCATTACTTCCATCCGCACCATAGGATGCAAGTGGTTGAGGTGCCCGCAGAATTGTTTCGTATACGTCGATTGTTACATCCACCTCTTCGCCGACTGCTTGCGATAAATAATCATCAGAATATACCTTGAGTTGATTTTGAGTGTCTTCGATCCATTCACTCGAAAGTGGATTGGATTCAAAGTCGACCAAAACCACCAACCAGGTTTCATTTTTTTGCAAACCTACAAGTTGGGATTTATGGGTTTCTGGCTCGTTAATTTCAATCTCAAAGAGAGTGTTGACTTCCTCAGAGTACATTTGAGCAGCAACTGCAAGAAGGGCGCAAAGGGTCATACCAATGGCTTTACCCCTTTTCCCCATGGACGGCACATTCCATCGAATCGTTTCAAGTGTTGGGTAAGTTGTTGGGTCTGAGAATACGGTTGTGTAAGTTGAGAAGACTTTCCTCGTCGTTGTTTTGAAGGAACCACATTCCACAACTTGCTGATGTTATTGCCAACTTGAATGCTGAAGGTAGTTCTGATTCTTTGCAGCCAGACATAACCACATCGGTAATCCGGTATCGGATGATGGTGTCAATGAGCACATCTCGTTCCTCTATGTTGGTGCGAAGCGACTCAAATCTCATCAAATCTGTATGCTTTGGCATCTTGTTCAGGGAAACTTCAGACTCTGTGTACGAACTCTCCACATAAAGAACAGAACGCCTCCGACCTTCATTATCAAAAATTGGCTTCAGTTTTAGGATTTGACCGGATTTGCGAACGCTTTTTCGAATTGAAAATTCAAGAACAACGATCATGGCACAAACAAGCAATATGTTGATGCCATTCCACCCACCTGGGAGTGTGAACAAAACAACAAGGCTACCTCCTCCAAGTATACGTGTACGCCACCAATCTTGATTGTTCTCAGTTATCAATCCGAACGTTCCGGCTGCAGTTGCGGAAAATGCAATGATGTAGGTGATGAGCATCGTCCAATAAATGGACAATGCAAATGTGAACAATGAAACAGCATCGTACTGTGCTTCCAAATTCATTTCTTCGTGTATCCCATCTCCGAAAACGTACAGTGTTGGTATGGCATAATAGAACAACAGGAACAACGTTGCGTAACCTGTGATTGCAGAGAGCAAGGCCCAACGTTTGAACATCGCCAATTCACGATTCGTCAAACCTTGTTGTACGAAGGTATACATCGAATAGATAGCGAGTGGCAACAACAGCAAGATTGAGAGGAATACAGCACTTAACCAGCGAACAGCACTCCAAGATGCGGGTTCATACAGCGACAAACTTCCATCGCCTGGATTCAAATGGTTCAGTATCTCACCAAGAATCACATCAATTTTTGTCATGATGACAAACGCAAATATTGCCATAAGAACAAAGCCAAGTGTTGCTCTCTGTGTGAGTATGTTGAAATGACTCTGTATGGGGAGAGCCGTGTCGTGCTCCAGTTGAATGCCTTTTCCGACTGACAACGTATTACCTCATTCACACCAAATCGTGATGTTCAGGATCTGCACGTGCCTGTACAATCGTTCGGTATACACCAAACATTGCCCAGAGTGTAAGCATCCCGAGAACCAATACGGCTCCATACGGTTGTCCATCGTCAACCGCCCATCCCAAGACGAGCAAGAGACCAAGCGAGAGGATTCCACGTCGTATGCCTTGAGGAACTGCGAGTCTCATGTCGAGGTGCGTTGGTCCTCCACCGAAACGTCGTTCGTAGAATTCTCCCTGAACAACTGCACCAATGAGGATGATTGCAAGTGTTGTCCAGTAAAACAGATTTCCGTTGGTGAAGAAATTGTCTGCAATCTCTGCTTGTCGTTCCGCTTCTATTGCTTCGGGATTTTCTTCTGCAACAAACAAGGATTCGAAGTCACCAACGCTAATGGTTCGAAGTGCTAGGTTTTCCTCGTCATCGTTGGTCATACTTTCAGGAGACGAAATAAAGAAAGAAAGGAGATTCCAGTTGTCACCTTCGTTCGCACCGGCTAGTCCATCGACAGCGTTTCCAGCAAGGGAAAACGAAACATCTCCGACATCACTCGATGGAGCAGTCCACGTAACAATCCAATCGTTGCTTGGTGCTGATTGTGACACAGCACCGGGTTCTGATCCGTCGGTTTCAGTAACAATCTGGGTTCCTTCCCCGGGAGTAAAGGTTCCGACACCGTAATCGGTTAACAAAAATCCACCGTTTGCATACGAAGCATGTTGAAGATTAATGGTGAAATCATACGATTCTCCCAGCGCATAAGCACGAGGTACACCCGAAATTGAAACGACAACATCGTTGGACGGGACACCACCACCGTGGCACGTACAGCCTGTTTCAACAGTAAGGCCGCCTCCCATGGGGTTGGTCCATGGTGGGCCGTTTGGGTTGGCGACAACAGGTGCAAGAAGGAAAACTGAGAGTACCAAAACGAGAAGCAATCTGGACTTCATGCTCTTCCCTTCAATACACCCACTTCGGCTCATGTCTTCAACGTTGCTTCATGCCCGTAATTTTACGACTCTTTTATGGCATTGTTGAGCCCGGTCATCATGGCCTTTCCATCACCGAACAACATCATGGTTTTGTCCATGTAAAACAAGTCGTTGTCGACACCTGCATATCCAACCGAGAGTGACCTCTTGACAATAACAACCGTTCGAGCAGCATCTGCATCGATGATTGGCATACCTGCGAGTGGACCTTCCCCACTTCGTGCAGCGGGG
>PBSP01000105.1 GCA_002726845.1 Methanobacteriota archaeon
GCACAGGCATTGCTGAGGCGGTCTTTTGGAACAGTCTGAACTTCAACGAACAGCACGACTCGTGGAAATGAATCGTGAACGCTTCCATGAAGTTCAAGAGAGGATTGAGCAGGTCATCAATGTTCTTGGACAACACGATGTAACCGCTACGATTCTCGAAACGCTCGCAACGAAAGATCATGCTTCACCAATGAAGATGCACGTCTCGATTGGCGCTGGTGTTACGCTAACGTGTCAGCACCCCGGAGGTGGTGAAGGCACCACCATCGTTGATTTAGGGAGCGGTATTTTTGCTGAACGTTCCTGGTCCGATGCAGCAGCACTTACCCGAGAACGAATGGAAGAACTTGGGGCGTTGCTTGAGAATCTCCAATCGCAAAGCCAACAATTGGAGGCAACGGTTACCAATTTGGCTCAATCATTTAATTCAGCTACTGAAATGATGAAACAGGCAGAAGCATCGGATTCGCAAGAAGTAAACAGCGACGATTTACCGACGGAGTCGTCTGAAGCGAAACAGAAACGTCGTCGGGGCGGAATGTTCGGCAACGAATTGACTTTGGACGATTAGGTGGGCGCATGGGGCTCTTCGATCGATTCAAAAAACGCGTGAAAGAAGTTGCTGATGAAGTTGATTCTGAAGCCCTGACGGTTGTTGAAGATTCACAAGAGGCGCTCGCAGCAATTCATGCTTCCCAGCAACAACAAGACGACTGGGAGGATGATGTTGAGGATGAGTACGAAGAATCAGTAGAATCAGAACCATCGGGTACGTCAGATGATGACGATTGGGACGATTGGGATGATGAAGAAGAAGACGTTGAACTTCCTCGCATCCTCTCAAAGAAAGAACGCAAACGGCTTGAGAAATTGGAAAAACAGAGACAAAAAGAGCTCAAGCGACGTAACGCAACAGCTGTTGCAAAACCAAAGGGCTCGCGCGTTGATTTATCGATGATGCGAACAACAACAGGACGGCAACTGGTCGAGGTGAAAAGTGCTCCACGTGGCTCCTCTAAACTTGCAGATTTGGAAACGAAAGCAGGTGCAGTGTCGGTCGATCTTGGAGGTGGAATCGTTGAACAAGGTGGCCGAGTCATAAAGCAAGGAAAGGTTCTCGACGAACTCTTGGAAGAGCTTGAATGGATGCTTCTTGAATCGGACATCTCAAGCGAAGCTGTAACGACTGTTTTGAATGCATTGCGTCAGAACCTCGTCGGCGCAAGACTGCGTCGTGGGGCCGAGTTAGCGAAAGTATTGGAAGCCGCATTGAAGCGTGCGTTACGAAACCTTCTCTCTGCAGGTTATTGGGACTTTGACGCTTCGATTCAGTCCTTCCTCGACCAAGGCGACACACCGGTTGTTGTGATGTTGGTGGGCGTGAATGGAACAGGAAAGACAACCACTGCTGCGAAAATCGCCCACCGCCTCCAATCGAACGGTCATTCCGTAATTGCTGCGGCTGGAGATACATTCAGAGCAGGAGCGATTCAACAATTGCAATCCCATTGCGACAACCTCGGGATACGATGCATTTCTAGTCAACGTGGTGGTGACGCCGCAGCAATTGCAAGAGATGCAATCGAATCTGCAAAAGCCAAAAACATCGACGTGGTTCTTGTCGATACTGCAGGCCGTATGCAAAACAAAACCAACCTCATGAAGGAATTGGAAAAAGTACGTCGTGTTGCAAACCCCCATCTTGTCCTTTTCGTTGGTGATGCGCTCGCCGGAAACGATGCTGTTGACCAGGCGAAAATGTTCCAGGAATTGATGCGATTTGATGGAGCTGTTCTTTCAAAGATGGACACCGATGCGAAAGGAGGTGCAGGCCTATCCATCGCTTTCGCAACAGGCCGGCCAATCGTCTTCGCAGGCGTTGGCCAAGGCTACGATGATCTTCTGCAATTCAACCCAGACTGGTTGCTGAATGAGATGTTTACTTGAGGAGTTATGATGTTTGAAGATAAAGAAACGGAGACCTTTTTCACAGTTGTTCACATGTTCCAGCGTTCCGCAATGGCAAATTTGGGGTTGCTTGAACACCCAGAAGGGGGATTGAGGTTTAATTTCTCAGAAGCGAAGGACATTATTGACATCATCCAAATGCTACGGAACAAAACCCAAGGAAATCTTGACCCTTCAGCTGAAGCCATGCTCAAGGGCGTTATTAGTGAACTTCAGATGCAATTTTTGCAAGCCCCAAAGCGCAAAAAGAAAATCGAAGAGGAGGAGGCAAACATGGAAAACCTCCGTCAAACGTTTGAAAACCCCCAACAAGCACCTGTTGAAGATATCACAAGCGAAGAATGAGTAAAAATTCATTTGTTTTCATCGGTTGATTGATGAGCAAGCGCTGTCTCAGAACAAACGGTCGCGATGTCATACGTCAGTGAAGTATCCTCGGATGATGCACCAACTGTACTGATTGTTGACAACAATCAAATGTCGATTATGCGCTTGCGTGAGGTGTTTAGGAAACGAGGATTTGCAACAGAAGTTTGCGAAGACGGTGACCTTGCTGTTGATGAGTACATCAAACTCGACCCTGAACTCGTTGTTATGTCGTTGGACATCCCATCTCTCGACGGCCATTTGGCTGCTCTGGAAATGCGAGAGCATGGAGGAGACTCGAGAATCTTGTTTATCGCGCCGAACCGATTGAAAGAACTGGCGATTCATGCTACATACTCAGCGGGCGCAGTAGGTTGGCTAGCAAAACCGATTACTCAAAGCCAACTTGACGCCATCTGGGATCAAGTCCTTGGGCCGATTCCGGAAGCCCCCGGACTTGAGGATTTGGACCAGCTTTATCCTGAAGACAGAATTCAACCTCAACCAGATACACTTCAACTGCCTCCAATTGAAGCGCTCCCTCCATTGGAAAGCCTCCCCCCGCTTGCGGAACTGACACCACTTGAAAACGACGTCCAACAGGTGCAACCCAAAAAAGGTAAACTTGCCAAACTCCTTCTTCTCATGCTCGTGTTGGTTGGTGGGGGTGTTGGTATTGCTTACCAACAAGGCTACCTCGCTTCAATCCTGTGAACGATTCTGATATGCAATCATCGGATTGCTGGCATAATGTATGGGGACATTGACAATCTGTCCTTCCATGATGGTTGACCCCATGGGCGCTTGAATGATTTCTTCACGTTTGTACGTATTTGTTGTTAGAAGAGATGGGTCCCCTTGTCGTATTTGGCGGTCCAATTTACGAGCATTCCAGTAGCCCCAATACAACAATCCGATAAGACCTGACACAGAGGCGATTCCGATAATAAGCAACAGATCAACCATATTTACCGCTCCATCAACGCTTTCCATGAAGCCCTAGCATATGCAGCGGCAGCATCGGCGGGGTTCTCTGAGTTGTGTATTCCAGACCCTACAATTATGCAATCCGACCCGGACAAAACCGCCTCGTAGGGATCGCCATAACGTTGACCCATTTCACCATCGCCCGTTGCAATATTGACGCCGGGCGTCCAAATCATTTTTTCTTCACCGACCATTTTTCTCAAATGGCGAATGGAGTCAGGAAGTGAACCGTTGCCAATAAATCCAAAGACGCCAGGATGGTTCTTACCCGCTTTGACGACCGTTTCGGTGTAAGCCTCGTCCAAGAGATTGCCTCGACTCGACATCTGAGCCAACAACAAGACACCCCCTGTACGCGAAGCCTTAGCCCATGCAGTTTGCACGCCATCAACAACATCGGGTCCACTGATCATGTGGGCAGTAACAAGATCACTCCATTGTTGAATGTTGTAAATCCCGCCCATTTGCTTTTGAGAAATCTTGCCAATATCTGCAAATTTTCTGTCTTCGAAAATAAGCAAATTCATTTCCTTTGCGCGTTCGCAAAATCGCCCCCACTCCTCTTTGTTCCAATCGTCTACTAGGTCGACATGTGTCTTTAGTGCTGCGATATGTGGCCCAACAGCTTCCAACAAATCGAACAACTCAGCCATGGTGTATTTATCGGCAGCGAGGCACACAAGGGTTTTCTTTTCGAATGCAACTTCCATGTACGATTTTGCTGCGGGCAGTGTTGCTGCATGCCATCGCATCTTCCACGCATCACTTGCCTCCATGTTCCCACCCAAGGGCCGCCACCAATCATAGTTTACGGCGAAGACGCAAATCGTTTATGTCACTTCAAACAGGGCAGGCCATGAGGCGAAGAGGTAGTACGGCATACCTCCTTGTAGCAATGCTGTTGAGTGTGACACTGTCAGGCTGTTTTGGCGATGCCACCGAACTTCCAACACAAGACAACACCACTTCAATTTACCCAGACATTTACGATCGACACGAACTTGAGTGGAACTGGTCAGGATCATATTCCAGAGTGCTTGAGGATGGGCCATATGAGCCGCTCCCCGTCCAAGAAACGCTCATTGAAGTCGACACCTCTGGAACATGGGAAGGGGGTCCGAACACCGCTGAAGTTCATTTGTCGTATTGGCTACCTTCCAACACGGTTGAAGGTGAACAAGTCCCTGTCATCGCCGTTGTCAGCCCTTATTTTGATTATGGACAACCCGGGAGTTCCTCCACTCCAACCAATGTAGTTGGTGCAGGACGTGGAGAATTCATTTACGACAATTTTGTTCCACACGGCTATGCATTGGCACAAGTTGCGGTTTTTGCGACAGAGGAAAGTACAGGCTGCTTTGATTATCGTGGGGATGGTGAAGGCCTGGGCATCCATGTGGCCGTTGAATGGCTTGGAAGCCAAAATTGGAGCAACGGCCACGTTGCTATTTACGGGAAATCATACGAAGGGGCCACAGCTTGGGAAGCAGCCGCCCAAGGCAGCCAATATCTCAAGACGATTGTGCCTATATCTGGAACAACGGCACTTGGACCACTGTTGTACAAAAACGGAAGTGCTGAAGCGCGCAGCCAAGTGATGCATTCCAATTACGGAAGTTCAATCCTCGACTATGATGCAGACGATTTGGACAATCTTTGTGGCGACGTCGTTGAAGGATTCCTCGCCGGCCCAATGCGGTACGGTCTGGGAGAACTCGACCCATACATGGACAATTACTACAATGAACGCAGTCACATTGACAAGGCGCTAGGAGCCTACAATGGAAGCATCTACTGGGTGCAAGGCCTGCAAGATTGGAATGTTGATCCACACATGGTGTTTGGTGGCCCGCCAGGCGTGAATTGGTATCAAGAGTACATTGATAATGGGTACGATGTTGCTGGAATGATTGGTCAATGGGAGCACAATTATCCGGATCAATGGACCAAACACAACGCACAAGCATCAGGCTATGGAGGTGAAGCCATTCAGAACATGACCCGCTGGGATTGGGCCCAAGATTTGTTTGAGTGGATGGAGTACTACCTCAAAGGAATAGGGGATAAACCAGCCCTTCATGCACAAGTTCAACGAAACGACGGTCAGTGGCGAATTGAAGAAACTTGGCCGCCAGAGGACGTTGAACGTCATCGCATGGATCTTGGCGATTGCATGTACGACGGGGTATTCGTTGGGGGCGGCGCCCCTGTGGTTGGAGGAGGCCAAATCCTAACCATTGAATGCTCAGCAATCAGTGATTCTGAAGACCTCCACATCGCTGGTTTGGCAACCATTCATCTTTCTGCAGTACCGACTTTTGATGGGGGACAGGTCTTTGTCGAAATGCAAGACCTCCAAACAGGATTGCGTATTGGCCATGCGACAATGGACATCCGCTACCACGCAGGAGGATACGAAGCACAAACCGTAACTCCTGGTGAAGAAGTCACCATGTTGATGGAATTTCAAGCAATTGATGCCGTTCTACCCGCTGGGCATGGGTTGCGTTTCGTTCTCTCAGATCAAGGCGAGGATTACCTTTCACCAGCTTGCGGATCTGCCTGCGTTCTCCACGTTCTTCCGTCACTTTCTGTTGCCGAGATACCTTTGATAGAACGATCGTCAGAAGACGTCTTGATTACTCCACAATCCGATGAAGCGGCGAACAATCAATGACCTTTGCAAGAAATTTCGCATCGATTGAGCGTTTGCTGTTTTTGTTCAAACCAGAACGAGCAAACGAGCAAAATTAGTACAATAAAAATCCTCAAAATAAATCAAAAATAAAATAATTAGATTACAAACTATTCATTGTCTACAATTTATTCCAATAAAAGTAGTCAAATGGTTAATATACCGTCCTCGCAGCGAGGCGGTTGATACCGATGAGTGAAAAAGCAAAACTTGAGTATATTTGGCTAGATGGATATGAACCGACACAAAACATGCGAAGCAAGACAATGGTTCGTTCGAATTTTACAGGGACCCTTGAAGAATGTCCAATATGGATGTTTGACGGTTCGTCAACAAAACAAGCTGACGGTAGCGCATCCGATTGCCTGCTTAAGCCAGTGAACATTTTCCCAGATCCGCAGCGCGTAAACGGATACCTCGTCATGTGTGAAGTCATGAATCCAGACGGCACACCACACCCTAGCAACGGACGAGCAACCATCGACGATGATGATGATGATTTTTGGTTTGGATTTGAGCAGGAGTATTTCATCATGGATGTCGATACCCAACTTCCTTTGGGATTCCCTGTAGGTGGCTACCCTGGTCCTCAAGGATTGTACTACTGCTCTGTAGGCGGTAAAAACACACACGGCCGCGCTCTCGTTGAGGAGCATGCAGACCTCTGCTTGGAAGCTGGTTTGAACTTCGAAGGAATCAATCAAGAGGTTGCTTGCGGACAATGGGAATTCCAAATTTTCGCGAAGGGAGCAAAACAAGCAGGCGATGAACTGTGGGTTGCGCGTTACATGCTTGATCGACTAACGGAAAGCTATGGATACTACATTGAATACCATCCCAAGCCAATCAAGGGAGACTGGAATGGCTCAGGCATGCACGCAAATTTTTCGAATGGCGCAATGCGTGATAAGGGCGGAAAAGAATTGTTCGACAGTATCTGCGAAGCTTTTGGTCAAAATGTTGATCGCCACATGGCAGTATACGGTGCTCACAACGAAGAGCGATTGACGGGGCTGCATGAAACGCAATCCATTGATCAGTTCTCCTATGGCGTTTCAGACCGCGGAGCTTCAATCCGTGTTCCAGCATCCGTCCCTACCGATGGTTGGGTTGGCCGACTAGAAGACCGAAGACCTGCCTCCAATGGAGATCCTTACAAAATTGGAGCAGTCATCATTGAGACAACGAAGTCGGTCTGTTGAGTTCGTCCTCTCTTCCTCTGTTCCTTATGCGGTATACGCCCAACGTTATTGCAACAATGAATCCTAATGTGAGGATGTTTGATACGATCATGGCAATTGAATTGACAATGATTCCGTAGACTAGCCACAGTGTAAGCGAAACCGTTACGGCGAAAAAGGTCGGCAGGGAAATCCCTTCTTCCTTTTCATCAACCCAAACGCGCCGAATTTGTGGAATCCATGCAACGATGCCGATAAATCCAGCAGTCAGCCCAATAACTTCAATCCAAAGTTCCGCCACTATCCCCACTCCGCAGGTTTCTTTGAAGCGAGAACAGCATCGATTTGCATCCAATCAACATCTTCTGAAGCGGTTCTACCCACAACATGCATTTTGAGTTTAGGTCCTTCTTTACATTTGACTTCGATGTGTCGACCTCCGTCATCATGCAATTCTATTCGGCTTGGAGCGCTCTTAAAGATGGACATCAAACCTCTGGGATGGTTGGATGCAATGGTAAGTTGCCCTTCGCGATGTGCATCCCATTCATCAACTCCTGAGCCAAGGCCGATATCGAGAAGGTCACCCTTGAGCTTCAATCCACCGTGCATGTGAATTTCGTCCCAAGTACCAAATCCATCCATCGTCTCCAGGAATTCCAAGTCGATTTTCTCACCTCCAGTCGACCGAATTCGGTCGAGCAATTGTCCTTCATTAATCATTTCAGCAGGAATTTCTGGAATGGTATCCGGCCATTCCAATCGTGGATGTGTCATGGCAACAAGAACATGAAACGACATTTCATTCTCGGGAAATCGCTTACGATGAATTTCTTCCAGAAGCCTCGCCTTACGGGCGATACGATGGGCCACAGTGGCATGACTGTGCTCACCGCCCTTGTTTCGGTGCTGGAGGAATTCTCCGTCTTCAAACACTTCGAACCGACCAGACCAGTGCTTCTGTTCAACGACGAGGACCGTTTTGCCCGAGACGAGAATCAAATCAATTTCTCGGCGACCTCCTTCCGGATCGGGAATGCGTACGGATGTAAACACCGACCAATTGTTGCCTTTTCCAGCAGCTCTACACAGCTTTTCGAGCCGCAATTCAGCGTTATCCCCTGCTTGATGAATTTCATCCGGTGGAAAGACAACCCTTCGTTTTCGCCAAAGTTGCCAACGCTGCTTAAGTCCCAATTCATCACCTGAGCAGTGCGTCGACCGATGGGACGATGAGTGCCGGTTGTTGTTCGGCTCCTTCCGGTAGTGCAGCAACATCCGCCTCGGTGGCTTCACCTGACAGGACTAGGATGCCCATACAATTCGCACGGTTTGCCATTGCAATGTCCGTGTAAAGGCGGTCTCCAACCATTGCACATTCTTCTGGTTTGAGGCCCAGTTCTTCGATTTTGTGAAGAATCATTCCAGGATTTGGTTTTCCAGAAATATGGGTTGCTTCGACACCTGTCGTCGCTTTGAAAAGGGCAAGAAATGCTCCAACATCAGGAAGTCCACCGTCTGGGGATGGACAGACCATATCGGGATGCGATGCCATCAACGGCACTCCAGCATGGAGGTGGAGGCTTGCTTTCTCCAATCGCTCATAGGTCGTTTCAGTATCGTAACCAAGGACAACGTATTGGGGTTGCATCGAACGGGTTGAGATTCCTTCTGCTTCAAGCATCTGGCGCATTCCTTTAGTTCCGACACAGTAGGTTTCAGTAACATTGTTTCGATTCAACCAAGCAATGCAATCGTGGGTTGAAAGTAGGACATCGTTCGTTGTTGCCGGGATTCCCATTTTTTCCAATTTCTTGACGTACTGCTCGACGCTCCGGGAAGAGTTGTTTGAGAGGAAGAAACGCAACACACCTTGTTCTTCGCACCGCCGAAGGAAATCCAGTGCACCATGGATCAATTCTCCACCGAGATAGATTGTCCCATCGAGATCGAGAAATACCGCTTTGATGCCCTCGAGCGCAGTCCCCATGATGCCACCTTAGAACATCAAGGTCTTGAACATGAACCATGGAGAATGTAGGTTTTCTTGAGCTTCTTTGCTTGCAATCATCTCGGTCATCATTTCTTGGAGTTGTGGTTTCCTGCTTGCTTTCCCTACAAACCAGTTTAACAACCAAGATTTACGACTCAGAGCTTGCATTCGGTAACTGTTTTTTAACTCCGCACCCAAGGTTTTCCAAACCTCCTGTTGATATTCTTCAGGCCGTCGGTTTTCGATGATATGGC